>QZIJ01000128.1 GCA_003598975.1 Anaerolineaceae bacterium
ATTGGAGACCCCATGGAAATCCTAAACTACATTAACGGCGAATGGATCAAGCCAAAAGTCAGCGAATATTTTGACGTGGTCAACCCCGCCACAGGCGAGACCATCGCGCGGACTCCGCTTTCGAGCGCATCGGGCGTGGACCTCGCGGCGGGCGCGGCTTCGGACGCGTTCCTCTCTTGGCGGCGCACTCCCGTGCAGGACCGCGTGCAATATCTGTTCAAACTGCGCGACTTGCTCAAGTCCAACATGGACGAGATCGGCCGTACCATCACGGATGAGTGCGGCAAGACACTTGATGAAGCCAAAGCCGAAATGGTGCGCGCCATCGAAAATGTTGAAGTCGCCTGCGGGATGCCGCATTTGGGCAAGGGTGAATTTGTGGAAGATATCGCCACAGGCATCGACGAGATGATGATCCGCCAGCCGTTGGGCGTGTGCACCACCATTGCGCCGTTCAATTTCCCTGGCATGATTCCCTTTTGGTTTTTGCCTTACGCGCTGGCGACGGGAAATACTTATGTCATCAAGCCCTCGGAAAAGGTGCCGATGACGATGCAGTTCATTTTTAAACTCATCGAGCAGGTGGGATTCCCGAAGGGTGTCATCAACATGGTCAACGGTGCGAAGGACGCGGTTGACGGCATTCTCGATCATCCCGCTATTCGCGCCGTCACTTTTGTCGGCTCGACAAAGGTGGCAAAGTATCTCTACGCACGCGCCGCTTCCAACGGCAAGCGCGTCCAGGCGCAGGGCGGGGCGAAGAATCCCGTCATCATCCTGCCCGATGCGGATATGAATATGGCGACGAACATCATCGCCGATTCGGCCTTCGGGTGCGCGGGACAGCGCTGTCTGGCCGTTTCGCTCGCGGTGACGGTGGGCGCGGCGCGCAACGAGTTTACCGAGCTGATCTGTGATGCCGCTTCCAGCCGAAAGGTTGGCTACGGACTCGACGCGGGTACGCAGATGGGGCCGGTGATCAATCAGGCGAGCAAAACGCGCGTCGAGCAGTTGATCGGCGTCGGGTCGGAGGGAGGCGCAAAGGTCTGCGTGGACGGGCGCGGGACGACAGTCAAGGGTTACGAAGGAGGGTCGTTCGTCAGGCCGACGGTCATCGCGGATGTCCAAAAGGGAAGCGAGTTGTGGAAGACTGAAGTGTTTGGCCCCGTGCTGGGATTGATGCACACGGACACGATTGATGAGGCGATCGCACTGGCGAATAGTCACGCTTACGGAAATCAGGCCAGCCTGTTTACCTCGTCAGGTGCGGCGGCGCGTAAATTCCGTCATGAGGTGGAGGCGGGCAATGTCGGAATCAATATCGGCGTAGCCGCGCCGATGGCCTTCTTCCCGTTCTCGGGTTGGAAGGATTCGTTTTTCGGCGACATGCACGGACAGAGCATGGACGCGGTCGAGTTCTTCACGCAGAAGAAGGTTGTGATTGAGCGCTGGCCGAAGGAATGGTCGAGGAAATTTTAATTTCTTTGTAGGGGCGACGTTACGTCGCCCCTACGCAATAGGAGAAATATGACTCACGATTACGAAGACGCTCTTGAGTATTCTGCCCGCTGGTTGGACTTGATCCGCATGGATCGTTTTCCAACCGAGGCGGAGGGCAAGCAGATCATTGATGAATCGAAGCAGAATTTCGCCGAACATTTCAACCGCGGCTGGCTGGAATATCGCAAATCCGTCACCGAGGCGGGGGACTGGGCCGCGGTGGAATGGACGGGTTCGGGCGCCATCTTCAAGGACGTGCTAGGCCGCGAGTATCTCGATTGTCTCGGTGGCTACGGCATGATGGACCTCGGCTGGTGTCATCCCGATGTGATCGAAACGGTGAAGGCGCAACTCACGCGCTCGCCCATGCCCTCGCAGGAATTGATTGACCCCTTGCGCGGCGTGCTGGCAAAACTGCTTTCCACGATCACGCCTGGCGAACTGAAATACAGTTGGTTCGCGGCCAGCGGGACGGAATCCATTGAAGCGGCCATCAAGATCGCAAAACTCTTTACGGGACGCGCGGCCTTTATCGTGGCAGTGAAAGCCTTCCACGGCAAGACGATGGGCTCACTTTCGATGATGGGTAAATCAGATTATCGCGCGCCGATGGGACCGATGTACGCGGGACCTGTTTACCACGTCCCGTTTGGGGATGCGGAGGCGGTGGAGAGGCAACTCGAAATCTGCGACAAGGTCGGGATTCCCGTGGCGGGTGTGTTGTTCGAGCCGATTCAGGGCGAGGCGGGAGCCATCGTCCCGCCCGACGATTTCTGGCCGAGGATTCGCGCCGCGACGAAAAAGTACGGCGCGCTCCTTATCGCCGACGAAGTGCAGACGGGTCTCGGTCGGACGGGGAAGTTGTGGGGTGTGGAGCATTGGAACGTTATCCCCGACATTCTCTCCGTCGCGAAATCCCTCGGCGGCGGCGTGATGCCCGTCTCGGCAGTCTGCACCACGGAAGAAATCTTCAAGCCGATGATGTATCCCAACCCGTTCATGCACACCACCACCACAGGCGGCGGCGCGCTGGCTTGTTCCGCGGCGATTGCGTCCATCCACGTGACGTTGCGCGAGCGGCTGTGGGAACAGGCTGCGCAGAAGGGTGATTATCTCATCCCGAAATTGCAGGAATTCGCCAGTCAATATCCGCAAATTTATGAGAAAATTACAGGCAAAGGTTTGCTGATTGGTATGCACTTTAAATCGCCAGAGATCGGTTATCAGGTAGCCGCAGGATTGTTCAAGCGCGGCGTGCTGGTGGCGGGGACGTTGACCAGTGCGCAGACCATCCGCATCGAACCGCCGTTGATTATCACCAAAGCGCAAATTGACATTCTGCTGGATCGTTTGGAAGACACACTGAAAACGATTGCTGTAAAGTAGACGAGTACTGCAACATTCATGTTGCCTGTGCGAGAGGCAAGATAAATCTTGCAGTACCGATACCGAAATCCATTTCTCGGAGAAGATAGATGACCCAGACAAGCGAATTTGCAGTTGAACTGCGCGATGTGGTTAAAACCTTCAAGACGCCTGAGGGGACCCTGCTAAACGCGGTGGATCATGTGAATATGCAGATCAAACACGGGGAGTTCTTTTCGATGCTCGGCTCGTCGGGATGTGGCAAGACCACGTCCTTACGGATGATGGCAGGTTTCGAGTGGCCGACAGAAGGAGATGTCTATATCGAAGGCAATGCGCAGGGGCACACACCTCCCTTCCAGCGGCCTGTAAACACCGTTTTTCAAAGTTACGCGCTTTTTCAGCACATGACCATTTATCAGAATATTGCTTTCGGTCTCGAGATGGAAAGGGCGCCCGCGGACGAGGTCAAAACCCGCGTCGGACGCCTGCTCGATATGGTGCAGTTGAACGGGATGGAGCGCCGCTACCCGAAACAACTTTCGGGCGGACAGCAACAGCGCGTCGCGCTTGCCCGCGCGTTGGTCAAGATGCCGAACGTGCTCCTGCTCGACGAGCCGCTCGGTGCGCTGGACTTGAAACTCCGCAAGGAGATGCAACTGGAGTTGAAGGCCATCCAGCAGAAAGTGGGCATCACCTTCGTCTACGTGACGCACGACCAGGAGGAGGCCCTTACCATGTCGGACCGCATCGCGGTAATGAGCAAAGGCAAGGTGATGCAGGTGGGGATTCCCGTCGAGATTTATGAACGGCCGCAAAGCCGCTTCGTGGCGGACTTCATTGGGGAATCCAATTTCTTCGAGGGGATCGTCCAATCTGTCGAGCAGGATCGAGCCACGGTCCTGGTTCCGTCCCTGAAAGCAGAAGTGACGGGTTTGAACACCGGCCAGGTGGGTGTGGGACAGAAGGCGATTATCTCCATCCGCCCCGAGAAGATTCGCATTTCGGAACAGCCTGCTTTGAAAACGAACTTTTTCAACGGTACGGTCAAAACTACAACCTACATCGGCTCCGATACCCACGTCTATGTTGACATGGGAGGCGGCGTCACGCTCAAGGTCTGGGAGCAGAACAAGATATCCAGCCTTGACCCGAGGGCTTATTATGTTCAAGGGCAAAAGGTGTGCCTGAACCTCTTCCCTGAAAATACCCTCATTCTGGCAGAATCCTGAGGCGGCCATGTTGAAGCGCTTACGCGAGAACAAATCTTTTCAGGGCACTTTGCTGGTATCGCCTACATTGCTGTGGATGATTGCTCTGTTGTTCATCCCGCTTATTCTGACCACGATCATCTCCTTTGGCACGCGCAACGCGGATGGGGGAGTGATCTATGGGTTCAGTTTTCACAATTATGTTCGACTGTTCGGCTTTTCGACAGATTGTCCAGGCGGCCAGGCCTCCTGCTTTGACCCGCTCTACGCCAATATCCTGGGCCGTTCGCTTTCACTGGCGTTTTGGACGACGGTGATTGTTATTGCGCTTGCGTATCCGCTGGCGTACTTTATCGCGCGGGCGCACCCGAAACGTCGCAATACCTTCCTGATGCTGGTGCTTGTCCCGTTGTGGACGAACTTCGTCATCCGCGTCTATGCATGGATGATGCTCCTGCGCGAACAGGGCGTCATCAACGGAATCATCGGCTGGGTCGCGGCCCGCTTTGGGGTCCAGTTTGAACCGTTGCAGATGTTGTACACACCAGGCGCGGTGCTGGTCGGCATGGTGTACGAGTTCCTGCCGTTCATGATCCTGCCGATCTTCACTTCGCTCGAAAAGATCGACGTCCCACTCTACGAGGCCGCCGCGGACCTGGGAGCGAATCCCTTCCGAACCTTCCTGCGCGTCACACTTCCGCTATCGATGCCCGGCGTGGTCGCGGGGACGATCCTCGTTTTCATCCCCGTCATGGGGACGTTCATCGTCTCCGACCTGTTGGGCGGCAAGCAGGTGATCCTGGTGGGCAATCTTATCCAGAATCAGTTTCTCTCTGCGCGTGACCCAACTTTTGGCTCTGCCGCCTCGTTGATATTGATGATCATGACCCTGATCGTGACATATTTCTACACCCGCAAGTTTGGGTTTGGCGAGGAGATCATAGCAGTATGATCCAGCACATCTCACCTTCATTTGGAAAGGAGTGTGCGGGATGAACCCTCATCGCCGACATCCCTTCATCCGTGTGGCCACCATTCTGGTGTACTTCTTCCTTTACGCTCCCATTCTGGTGCTGGTACTGTACTCCTTCAACGCCTCGCGGACCAACATTCTATTTGCGGGATTCATCCCATCCTTTGGCGCGCTCCAAATGGGCGGGAGCACCGTCGTCCAAAGTCCGTGCGGCCCCTTCCACTGGTTCTGTGAACTTTCCCGCAACCGCGAGGTCGGCCTGGCGGCGCGCAACACGCTTACCATCGCGTTCATCTCCACGTTCATTTCTACTATCATCGGGACGATGGCCGCGCTCGCCATTCAGCGTTACAACTTCCGCTTGAAGAGTTTTTCGCAACTTTCGTTGTACGTTCCCATCGTCATCCCTGAGATCGTGATGGGCATTGGAATTTTGACGCTCTTCAGCCAGTTGTTCGGGATTCTCAATGGCGCGTTCGGTCTCGAGGGCGATTCCCGCCTCTCGCTTGGACTGGGTACGGTTATCGTTTCCCATATCGCCTTCTCCGTCCCGTTCGTGACCCTCGTTGTGCAGGCGCGCTTGCAGGGATTCGACAAGTCTTTCGAAGAGGCCGCCATGGATCTTGGTGCGAACGAACTAATCACCTTCTGGCGCGTCACCTTCCCCATGATCCTGCCGGGCGTGCTCTCGGGCGCGTTGCTGGCTTTTACGCTTTCACTGGACGACTTTGTCATCACCTTCTTCACCACAGGGCCTGGCGCGACGACGCTTCCCATTTACGTGTATGGGCTGCTGCGGAGAATCATTACCCCGCAGGTCAACGCCCTGTCTACGGTGTGGATCGCGATCGTGTTGACCGTTGTCTTCCTGTTGCAGAGACTGCAAAGCCGTGAAGCCAAATAATTTTGTGAAAACCATAGCGCTTGCTATGTGTTTCTAAACCCCTTTCATTCTTCTAAAGGAGGAAGAGATGAGCAAAAGTACATTGTACAAACTGATGGCGCTGGTTGTTGCCATCAGCCTCGTGTTGGCGGCCTGTGGTGGTGGCGGAGGAGAAACTACCCAGAAGGTCACCTCGTCTGGTTTTGTCTGTCCTGAACCAGATTCCAAAATGGAGGTCTCGTCCAAGGAATTGAACCTCTTCGTCTGGACTGAATACATCCCGACCGAATGGAAGGAATGTTTCGAACTGGTTTATGGGGTCAAGATCAACCACGATGAGTATTCCAGCAACGAGGAAATGTACGCCAAACTCTCCGCTGGCGGCACCAATTACGACCTGGTCCAGCCGACCGACTACATCGTTGACCTGATGATCCGTCAGGGACTGCTCCAGGAATTGGACCAGGCCAAACTCCCCATGGCTACCCTGGACCCGAACTACCTGAACCTGGAATTCGACCCGGGCAATATGTACACGATTCCCTATCAGGCTGGGACGGATGCGATCATCTACAACGCGGACAAGGTCGCGAATCCGCCCGCATCTTTCGCGGACCTGTGGAATCCTGAGTACGCCAACCGCATGGTCTTCCTCGACGACTCGCGCGTCGTCATCGGGATGACCCTTCTGACTCTCGGGTATGATGTTAACACCACTGATCCCGCCGAGTTGGAGGAGGCCAAAGCGAAATTGGCGGAATTGGTCCCGAACGTGAAACTGTTCGATAGCGACAGTCCCAAGACCGCCTTGATCGCTGGCGATGTGGATCTCGGCATCACCTGGACGGGCGAGGCCTTTACTGCCAATCAGGAGAACCCCGCCTTCGTGTATGTCTATCCGACCGAGGGCGCCATTCTCTGGCAGGACAACTGGGCTGTTCCTGTGGGCGCACCCCACATGGATGCCGCCTATGCATGGATCAATTACACCATGCAAGGCAACATGTTCTGGCTGATGTTGCGTGATTTCCCGTACATCAACCCCAGTCTGGCGGCGCTCGAATACGCCAAGGGCAATCAGCCTGAACTCTACAACGCTTACATGGATTCGCCCATCACCAATGTTCCGCAGGATGCCATTGACGCCGGCCACCGCATCGAAGATGTGGGCGATGCCACGCCTCTCTATGACCAGATCTGGACAGAGGTCAAGGGCGGGGAATAGCCCTCGAAATAGAACCAAGCAGAAAGTCCAGCAACCGACCGTGCTTAGCGCGGTCGGTTGTTTTTTTTGTCACAAAAATCCGCAATTTAATAATGAAAAATCAATAAATAGTTGACAATACTGATGAAACAGCATAAAATAACAGTATGGAAAGCGAAATCGTCAACCAGCCGCTCGATGAGATTGACCGCTTCATCGTAGATGCCATGCGTCGGGATGGGCGGGTGGCCTTCTCCCAGATTGCCGAGCAACTCAACGTCTCTGCAGGGATGATTCGCCTGCGGTACAACCGTCTTGTCGAGGAAGGTTATTTGCGTGTAGTCGCAATTACCAATCCGCTCCGCCTCGGCTACAAAACCATGACGATGATCGGCATTCGCGTGGATGGAAGCAGGTTGCTGGAGGTGGCCGCGGAGATCTCCAAATTGGAGGAGATCATCTATCTAGTGATTACCAGTGGACGGTTCGACCTCTTTGCCGAGGTTGCCTGTCGTGATCACGATGACTTGCTGAATTTTCTGACCCACAAACTTTCGACCATCGCGGGCGTGCGCGAGTCAGAATCTTTTATGCACCTGAAGATTGTGAAGGAGATTTACTTTTAGTCTTGTAGTCTAATGATCTCAATGGTCTCAATGGTCTCAATGGTCTCAATGGTCTCAGTGGTCGTAGCGATTGGGCTGTTCAGCTATAAGATTATCTGCCCACGAGACCATCAGACTAAGCCAAACTAACTCGCAGACGCGGGTTATAAAACGAATGGAGATGAAAGGAATCATGAAAATACTACTCGTTGGAGTTGGGGGAGTTGGGGAAGCCATTGCGGCGCTTGTCAAACCGCGAGCCTGGATGGAGCAAATGGTGCTGTGCGATTACAACCTGGAACGCGCCGAGGAGGTGCAGAAAAAACTGGGGGGCGACGCGGCCCGCTTCCCCGTCGAATTTATCGACGCGGGAAAGCAGGAGATGATCGAGGAGTTGGCGCGCAAATACAACGTCAACCTGATCATGAATTCGGTTGACCCGATCTTCAATGAAAAAATCTTCGACGCGGCCTTCAACGTGGGCGTCACCTACATGGACATGGCGATGACGCTTTCGAAGCCGCATCCCACCGACCCGTTCCATAAGACGGGTGTGAAACTGGGAGATTATCAGTTCGAGAAATCAAAGGATTGGGAAAAGAAGGGACTGCTTGCACTGGTGGGTATTGGCGTGGAACCTGGCATGGTGGACGTGTTCGCCCGTTACGCCCAGGACCACCTGTTCGACGAGATCGAAGAGATGGGCATCCGCGACGGCGCCAACCTGACGATTGACGGTTACGAATTCGCTCCCAACTTTTCGATTTGGACGACCATCGAGGAGTGTCTCAATCCGCCCGTGATCTGGGAGGAAGGGAAGGGCTGGTTTACGACCGAGCCGTTCTCCGAGCCTGAGGTATTCGACTTCCCCGAAGGGATTGGCCCCGTCGAAGTTGTCAACGTGGAGCACGAGGAAGTGTTGCTGGTGCCGCGCTGGGTCAAGACGAAGCGCATGACGTTCAAGTACGGACTCGGTGACCAGTTCATCGGCGTCTTGAAGACGTTGCGCATGCTCGGACTCGACAACAAGGAAAAGATCAACGTGAAGGGAGTGCAAGTCGCTCCGCGCGACGTGGTGGCGGCCTGCCTGCCCGATCCCGCTCATCTCGGCGACAAGATGCACGGCAAAACCTGCGCTGGCATTTGGGTGAAAGGGACGAAAGACGGCAAACCGAAGGAAGTCTATCTTTATCAGGTGGCGGACAATGCCGAGTGCATGTCACGGCTGGGATGCCAGGCCGTTGTCGCACAGACTGCCTTTAGTGCGGTCATCGCCATGGACTTGCTGGAACACAAGCAATGGTCTGGCGCGGGCGTTCTCGGTCCCGAAGCCTTTGAGCCAACCGTGTTCATGAACAAGATGGCTGACTACGGCTTCCCGTATGGCGTGAGAGAAATGTAGAAAAGTAAGAAATAAAATCCCGCGAGGCGCAATGCCGCTCGCGGGATTTTTGTTGGAAAGTTAACGGCGAAAAATGCTTTCTATCATTTCTTCGCAAAATAGAATCTCCATAACAGAGCAGCATAAAACACAATTATGACTATCGTGATCCAGGGCAGGTAAATCAGCGGATCGGTTAACAAACACACGCCGCCGTAGATGACAGCGTCTTCAAACGCAATGTATTGAGCAAACGCCAGATATCCGAAAGCGCGTAGTGCAACCTCCATCAAAACGGGGAGATGGAATTACCCTCCAAACGGCTCGGCACACTTTTCAGTTCTGTTAATCAGACAACTGCAATGTCGCAACAAAATTTGAGAAGTAAAGAAGTAAAATTGAATTGTGAAAGGTACCAACGCACCGGACCTTACCATTCGCGTGGCGCACAGCATCAACGAGATCGCCCCCAAAATGTGGGACCGCCTTTCCGCGGGCACGCCCTTTCAGAGTCATCGCTGGTATCAATTTGGTGAGCGCGTCATGATTGACTGCGAACCGACTTACCTGCTTGCGTATCAGGATGACGAACTGGTTGGACGCGCGGTCTTATGGATGATCCGCAACGAGCCGCTTCCCATCGGACCTGGAATCTGGCGCGCGCTCTTTCAGGCAATTCTGCGCCGACGGCCTCTGCTTGTCTGCCGCTCACCGCTTTCCAGCGCGACGGGGTTGATTCTGCCGTACGGGCAATTACGCGAAAAAACGCTGACGGCGTTGAGTCAGGCCGCGTTGGCAGTCGCCAGGCAGAAGCGTTGTCTGATGCTCGTGTTCGATTTTCTGGACAGAGAAGAAAGCCAGGATTGGCCAAACGGATTTCTGTCGCTTCAGGTTGCCGATCCTGGCACTGTCATGCAAAATCGCTGGGATAGTATCGAAGTATACCTCTCAGATGGAGACAAAAAAGACCGCCAGCACTACAAACGGACCCTGCGCGAAGCCGAGAAACTCAATATTCGCATTGAAAGAACCAAAGCCGTGCGAGACATGGACGCCGCGTTGGAATTGATCCACAACGTGGATCGTCGCTACAACAATTTGCCCAACCCGTGGGTGCGCGGCCTGCTGGAAAACATGGGAATGGTTGAAGGAACCTGGCTGGAAGTGCGTCAGAATGAAAAACTCGTTGGCGGAGGCGCGATCTTTGAAGACAACAAAGCACAGTTGACCACCGCCCTTGGGCTTGCAGATGTCGTCCCGTACGTTTATCTCCTGTTGACATACGCAAGCCTCGAGGAAGCCTTCAACAGCAAAGTCCGACTCCTTCGCTGGGGAAGCGGCGCTTATGAGATAAAACAACAACTTGGTTTTGAGTTGGAAACGAATAATTTTATCGTTGTTTCAAGTGGCAACCCGATTCTTAGAAAATTCAGCCAATGGCTGGCAGGATGACAATTGGACCATGGATATATCTCTGGAAAAATTTCTTGATTTGCCCACCACCGAAGTCGCCGCATTGACACGCGCCGCAGGCCCGCAAGTTTGCGTCTTCCCGATCAATAACACGCGCAGATGGTTTGCTCTGGAGCACGACGCAGAGATATTTGACGATCCCATCCGTGCATATTTGGATATTTCAGGCAGGGAGCATATCCGAATTTACAAACTTTTATTCGATCACGGTTTGGATACCCTGATCAATCCTGTCTTTGGAGTCGAACTCTTTCGCCGCGGCGAGGATTACATGAAAAAAATTGCCGCCGACGGTTTGGAGCGCCTGGTCTCGCACCCCGATTTCGTGAGTTTTTACGATTCATACCAGGTGCGGGTGCATTTCTACGGCGACTACAGAAAAGTATTGCAGGGAACGTCGTACGCATATTTATCGGACAGGTTCGATAAAGCCGCGCGGCGTACACAGCATCACAATAAATATCGTCTGTTCTTCGGTGTCTGTGGAACGGACGCGACAGAGTTTGTGGCCGAGTTTTCCAGCCAACACTTCGAGAAAACTGGCGCTGTCCCTAGTCGGGATGCCATCATATCGGCATACTACGGAGAGGCTGTTTCCCCGGCAGACCTTTTCATCAGTTCTGACAAATTCTGGGTCTTTGACTACCCCCTATTAAGTTCGGGAGAGGAGGATCTTTATTTTATGGTAGCTCCGTCGCTATATCTCACCGAGAAGCAATTGCGGGAAATCCTGTATGATCACATCTACGCACGCAGGGAGGACTATCCCAACTATGAGGGGATGTCCGCCGAAGAATTTGGGAAGATGAGGATGTTTTACGAAATGAACCAGGGAAAAACGCTTGGAACAGGCAGGATCGAAAACAACATTTGGTATCCAAACCCATAATAGGCATTACTAAATCCCGGAATCCCAGTGAAAGCAACATGTCAAATCCAATCGAATTGCTTCTAAGTGAAATGGGTACGAGCAAGATGTCGCCATCAGCCTATGACGTGGCATGGCTCGCGCGCCTAAATGATGTGTTACCTGAGATTGGCAACCCCGCGCTATCCTGGCTTGGCGAAAACCAATTAGAGGATGGATCCTGGGGGAGCCGGGCCCCTGTTTATTATCACGACCGGGTCATTTCCACATTGTCAGCCATGATTGCCCTCTCCAGAAGAGGACGCAGGTCTCATGATAAAGCGCAGGTTGATAAAGGGCTCATGGCTCTGGAACAAATCACATCAAACGCCACCAAGGGGTTAATGGCCGATCCAAATGGCGCAACCATAGGATTCGAATTGATCGTTCCGACACTTGTAACCGAGGCGGAACGATTAGGAATTATCAAACAACAGGGCGAAAGAATCCTGGGGCGTTTGCAACAATTACGAAAAGTCAAACTAAGAAAAATGGTGGGTTATAAAATAAATCGAAATGTGACCATGGCATTTTCAGCGGAGATGGCAGGAATAGACAATCAGGACTTACTGGATATTGAAAATCTGCAGGAAAGCAATGGTTCTGTCGGACACAGCCCTTCTGCAACTGCCTATTTCGTGAAATACGTACGCGAGGGAGATGAAAAAGCCATTAAATATTTAAAAAGTGTGTTATCGCCCGATGGTGCTGTACCGAATTTATATCCCTTCGAGGTATATGAAATTGCATGGATGATATGGAATTTGGCCCTGACCGAAAACGTTGGCAATCGCAAGGAACATTATTTCGGAAAAGCACTGGATTATCTTCAGGCAACCTGGAATCCAGAAAAGGGGATCGCCCTGTCATCGGGATTTTCCGTTCCAGATGGAGATAATACCTGCATCATATTTGAGCTATTATCCAGATTTGGAAGGAAAGCAAATATTAATGGTCTGCTGGCATTTGAGGAAAAAGAACATTTTCGTTGCTATGACCTTGAAGCCGACCTGTCTTCCAGTGTCAACATTCATGCCTTGGGAGCCTTGCATTCTGCAGGATTTGAAAGCAATCACCCTTCGGTTCAGAAGGTTATCAGATTCGTTGATGGTCGCCAGACGCCACACGGATACTGGTTCGACAAGTGGCACATCTCTCCTTATTACACCACATCCCATGCGATTATTCTTGGTTCGTTGGTCAGCGCTGATTTTGTAAACAAAGCAATGAGTTGGATGCTGAATACCCAGAGACCAGATGGAAGTTGGGGTTTTTACATTCCAACAGTGGAAGAAACTGCTTATTGTATCCAGGCGCTAAGCATTCTGAAAAAACAAGGAAAAAAGATTCCCAGCGATATTATTGTAAAGGGCGTGAGATGGATTCAAAAGCACCAGGACAATCCTTTTGAACTCTTTTGGATCGGAAAAGGACTGTATGGCGGCGAATTAATCATTCGCTCTGTAATTCTCAGCGCGCTGTTACTTGCAGAAGAGATTGTAAAAAAATGAAAACAACCCTGCAGAAATTCTTCACTCCACCTGAAGCAACTGATCTGGACGAGACTCGGCGGAGAAAACTGTTAAACATACTTCTGGTGAGCATGTCTATCCTCACCGTGATGGGAATAATTTTCGCCGCAATTGACGTGCTTTCAAGGGGAAAACCCAGCCAGGACCTGATGCTTATCTTCATAAGCGGTCCCATCCTGCTTTTGTTAATCGCTGGGATATCTATTCTGAATCGCAAATACAGCGGAAAAATTGCAGGCACAATATTTCTTCTGGTGTTATTGGTTCTGTTCTACTTCACAGATTCACCTGCAGAATTGGCTGGCGGGCGTAGTTTCTTTGTGTTTATCATCCCCGTAACCATAGCCAGCCTGTTGATTTCCCCTGCCATGAGTTTTATTTTTGCTTTCCTTGGCAGCCTGGAAATTTTTTTCATTACGATTTCAATAGGAACAAGCCCCAATTATGCTGGGTTTATCGGTTTGTTCCTGGTGGCAATTATTTCCTGGCTCTCTGCCCGAGGCCTCGAGCAAGCGCTCCACGACCTGCGCGTGGTCAATGCGGAATTGGATCAGCGGGTTGTGGAACGAACGAAGGAACTTTCCGCCGCGCTGACCCGTGAAACTGTTGAAGCGGGACGTCGCGAAGCCATCTTGAATAGCATCGCGGACGGTGTGATTGTCTTTGATAGAAACGGCACAGCAATTCTGTCGAACCCTTCCACTACGAACCTGATCCACAAATCGCAATCTGAAATCGTTGGCATGGGATTAAACGACCTGCTCGATTCCGAAGATGTGAAACCCGAGGACCGCGGCAGTCTGGCCGCATTATTGGAAAAATCCGCGCAAGATATATCCAATCTCCGAGTGCAATGGGGAAGGAAGACCCTATCGGTCAATGCAGCCGAAGTCCGCGATGGCACCAGCCAGACTATCGGCACGGTTGCGGTTTTTCGCGATTTCACCCGCGAAGCCGAACTGGAACAAATGAAGAACACCTTTATCGCGATCGTATCGCACGAATTACGCACCCCGTTGAACGCCATTCTTGGTTATGCAGAGATGCTGAAAGAAGCAGTTTATGGTCAGGTAAACGAAAAACAAAAAAATGTCTCCAGCCGTATCATGACAAATACGCAACGATTGCTTGAAATTGTCAGCGACCTGCTGGATCAGGCCCAAATCGAGGCGGGGAAATTAAAAATCCAAATGGTTGCCTGCAAACCAGCAGTGTTGCTTGATAACGTGCGTGGCGTTATGGAAAAATTTGCATCAGACAAAAACCTCAACTTGATCACTGAACTCGATCCTTCCATGCCTTCCATGATCATTGGAGATCCGCAACGTCTGCAACAGATCATCGTTAACCTGACAAACAACGCGGTCAAATTTACCGACAGCGGTAGTGTTCATGTAAAAGTTGCTCCGTTCGGTGAAAAGAATTGGCAAATACAAATCATCGATACAGGGGATGGTATCCCCAAAGACGCGCTTGCCTACATCTTCGAATCGTTTCGTCAGGTGGACGGCCTGAGTACCCGTCAGCACGGTGGGGTGGGTCTGGGACTCTCCATTGTCAAACAATTGGTCGAACGGATGAATGGAAAAATCACAACAGAATCAGAGATCGGCAAAGGCAGTACGTTTACTGTCACATTGCCGCTCATCACTCAAGATGTATCATCCACAGTACCACCATCAAGACAGGAGTAAAACATGAGCGAGCTTGCACTGATTATCGAAGACGATGAAGATCTTGCTGAGATATTTGGACAGGCACTGAAGGCCGCAGATTACACCATAGAAATCATCCGCGATGGACTTGTGGCACAGGAACGGCTTGGCCAGGTTGTGCCAACCGTCATCACCCTTGACATGCATATTCCGCATGTTTCCGGCAAGACCCTGCTGGATCAGATCCGCGCAGATGAACGGCTTACAAAGACACGAGTGGTTGTAGCCACTGCTGACGCGCAATTAGGGGAAGCCATGCGCGGAATGGCCGACCTTGTACTCATCAAACCGATTACATTCACCCAATTGCGGGACCTGACTTTCCGTTTGCATCAAAAGAAATGAGTCCTTCCAGTCCATGGACATGATCTCCACCCTCCTCCCCGCCATCGAAGCCGAACTCAAAAAACAGGTCGCGCGCCTAGATGAGCCGCGCACGCGTCCTTTCCACGAGATGCTCACCTACCACATGGGCTGGACGGGCGAAGGCGCAGGCCCCGAAGCGGCAGGCAAACGCATCCGTCCGTTGATGGTGTTATTGTGTACCTCCTCTTGTGGGGCGGAATGGCGTTCTGCCCTGCCAGCCGCGGCCGCGGTGGAACTCGTCCACAATTTCTCGCTCGTCCACGACGACATCGAAGACAACGGCGACAAACGCCGCGGGCGGACGACCGTCTGGAAGAAGTGGGGACTCGCCCAGGGGACGAACGCGGGCGACGGCCTCTTCATCCTCTCGAACCTCGCTCTCACCGACCTTGAAGCGGGATACCCCGCCCCGATCGTTCTCCGCACCGCGAAGATTCTCCACCAAACCTGCCTCGACCTGACGCGCGGCCAATTCCTCGACATCTCCTACGAAGACCGCGCGGACTTGACCGTGGATGATTATTGGCCTATGGTCAGCGGGAAGACGGCGGCATTGATCGCGGCCTGCTGTCATCTCGGCGCTCTGCTCGGCGGCGCGGACGAGTCGCGGCAGGAGGCATACCGCGCCTTCGGTCACTACCTCGGACTCGCCTTCCAGGTTCAGGACGACATCCTCGGCATCTGGGGCGACGAGGCACTTACGGGGAAATCCGCCGTGAGCGATCTGGTGGATGGCAAGAAGTCTCTGCCCGTGCTGTTTGGATTGGAGAAAAACGGCGCGTTCGCCAAACGCTGGCGGCAGGGACCGATCCGCGCCGAGGAGGTTCGGGCGTTGGCGACGCTCCTCGAAGCGGAATCCGCCCGAACGTCCGCACAGGACGCGGCGCGTCAGATGACCGATCTCGCGTTGGAGAATCTGCGCGTCGCCCATCCGCAGGGTGAGGCGGGCGAGTCCATTAAATCGTTGGCCGATAAACTGCTCCAGCGCGGCGCTTGACATGCCCCTACGCGCTGGCTATAATTTCGGCCTGCAAGCGGGTGTAGTTCAGTGGTAGAACGTTTGCTTCCCAAGCAAAATATCGTGGGTTCGAGTCCCATCACCCGCTCAAACGCCTGGTCATCGCGGCCCGGCGTTTTTGTTTTGCAAGGGTGCTGTTATGAAAGATTTTTGCCTGCCAGTTAAAATCACCCTCGGAGCACACATGACCGAAAAAAGCATCATCCTTTACGTGGAAGACAATCACGACAACCGCAATCTCGTCCGCCGCGTGCTGGAGGCAGAGGGGTATGAAATGGCCGATGCCAGCAACGCAGAAGACGCGATGAAGAAAATCAATTCCATTCATCCCGATCTGATCCTGATGGACATCAACATGCCTGATATGGATGGCTACGCCTTGACAGCCCGCATTAAAGCCACCCCGGGGTTTGGCAATGTGCCAATTGTGGCCGTGACTGCCAATGTGATGCGCGGCGACCGCGAGAAATCGCTGGAAGCCGGGTGCGATGGCTACATCCAAAAGCCTATTGATATTGATAACCTGACCCAGCAGATCGAACGATTCCTGGTGAGGCAATCCCATGACTGACCCAACCGTCACAGACGCCCAACCCGTTCGCAAGCAAACCATCTCTAGTGAAACCACCGTATTGGTGGTGGAGGATAATGTCTCCAACTTTGTGCTGATCGCGCGCATGTTGGGATATCTGGGAATTCATTGCGAATGGAAGACCTCGGGTTATGAGGTGGTGGAGTATGCGGATACACTTCCACATCTCGACCTGATTTTGATGGACATCCGCCTGCCTTACGAAGACGGATACGGCGCTCTTAAAAAGATACGCTCTGCGGAACATTTGAAGAATATCCCCATCGTGGCGGTCACTGCGGAAGCCAGCGAGGAACAGATGCGAAAAGCCCGCGAATCAGGGTTCGATGGTTTTCTCGGCAAGCCACTCGACCCAGACCGCTTCCCCGAACAGATTCGCCGCATTCTACACAACGAGCCAGTTTGGGAATACACATAACCCAAGATGAGAATCGCCAATTCCCTTCCGAATTTCTTCAACCAGCCGTTCAGGCATGGTGGGCTGGCGGGCCGCATCATTTGGAGACTGGCGCTCGCCACACTCATTCCGCTGTTGCTGATGTCAGGCGCGGCCTACCTCCGAACGCGTCAACTGCTCGAAGAGCAGGTGGTGACCCAAATGCAGAACCTGGTGACCACCGAGATGGACGCGGCTCAGAATGCGATGAAGATCAAGCAGATTCGTCTCGACCGCATCGCGCGCCTGCCAGACTTCGTCGCGGCCATGGATGTGATTCTGCACGAAGAACGCGGCACGCCCGCCTTCACCGAAGCGCGCAACAAGGTTATTTCCACTTTTGAGCAGATCAACCGCGAGGAAGGGAACCCGATCTTCAATTTATATTTTGTGGTCAGTCCCGACGGCCTGATACTGGCTTCGAGTGAACGCAAATGGGAGGGAGCCACACTTGTTGATATCTCCCGTTATCAGGACATACTCACAGCGGATAACCAATCCTTCGGCATATTCGATTTCCTCCCGTTTCGGCCCGGACAATTCAGCCTGGTGACCATCAACCAGTTCCACACTGCGGATGGAACCGTCAGCGCGGCCATTGGGGGCATCTCCGAAGAACAATATGCGGTCTCCATCCTCAAGCCCATTGTGGATTTGACACCATCCTCGCGCGCGTATTTCGTCTCGCATTATGGCGGATACCTCGGACTCGATTCTTATACTGGAGGCATCAAATCCTTCCTATCTGTTGCGGGACAACGCTTGGAACTCGAGGAAGCCTTCTTACCCATGATGCAACCCGACGCGGAATTCAAGCCCACCACGGTCAAATACGAAAATGAAAACGGCGCTTCAGTCATCGCGCAAGCCATCTGGCTGGAGGAATTAAAGACAGGTGTGGTGCTGGAAGTGCCAGACGCGTCCGTCTTTGGGCACCTCAACAGTCTGATTCCGTTCACCATTGCCGTCTTCGTTGGCGCGTTTATCGCGATGGGTGTGATCATTATCTGGAGCACCAACCAGGTTGTCAAGCCGATCCTTTCGCTGGCCGATACCACCAGTCGGTTCGCACAGGGATACTGGCAGGAACGCGCCTCCGTGAAAAGCGATGACGAAGTGGGACTTTTGGCCTCCTCGTTTAACCACATGGCTGACCAGTTAAGTCAAATGTATCAGTCCCTGCAGGAGCAGGTGGAGGAGCGCACGCGCCAGATTCGCACCGCCGCAGAAGTGGCTCAGGGTATCACCACCTCTTTTAATCTCAACGAACTTTTGCAGACCACCGTTCGCCTGATTGTGGAGCGCTTTGGGTTTTACCACGCGGGGATTTTCCTGATCGACTCGAGCGGGACGCGCGCCTCCCTACGCGCCGCGCACGGACCGTCCGCCGCGGAGATGCTCCGACGCGGCCACCAGCTCGAAGTCGGATCTGATTCGATTGTCGGCTGGGCGTCCTCTCAGCTAAAGCCGCGCGTCGCCGCGGACGTGGATCAGGACCCTGTCTATAGAAAGAACCCCCTCCTTCCCGATACGCGTGCCGAAGCAGGCTTCCCGATTGCGCTGGGTGAAGTAGCGTTGGGCGTGTTGGATGTGCAAAGCACCGAGCCCCACGTGTTCGACGAGGAAATGGTGATTGTGTTACAGACGCTTGCCAATCAGATCGCGGCGGCCATCCAGAATACCACGCTGAGTGAAACGACAAGCATGGATGCATCGGATGCCGAGCGTCTTTACCGTGCCAGCCCCGAAATCGCCCAGGCCGACTCCGAAGAGACGGTTCTGGCAGCGGCCGCGCACGTTATGAAAGAATTACCGTATCCGTCTGTTGTGGTGCAGTTGGGAGCGCAAGGGGCTGAGGTGGTGGCCGTCAACAATCCCATCCGACAGAGAGGCGCCATTATTGGTCAAAAGTTGAATATTAAGATCGAGGATATTGCCCGCCAATTGCAGGCCCCTGTATTGGTCAACGATCTGGGTAAAGCCGAACAACTGCCGGTGGGTCTGGCTCGTCCGTTGCGCGAGATCGGTTGCAAGAGCGGAGCATTTTTGCCTGTTTTGGCAAATGGAGTGCCATCTGCATTGCTGTTGATCGGTGAACAGCCCAATCAGCCACTCACGAGCGAGGCCATTCGCCTCTACGCGGGATTGACCGGCCTTCTGGGGGCCACCCTCCAAAAGGTGAAAGCCTTGCAAGACGCGCAGTCGCGCCTGACCGAGTTGGACGCCTTGACTTCCTTTAATCAGGTGGCGCTTTCCTCGACTGATGTAAAGATTTTTTACGCCACTTTGCAGGCCCAGGTGCAACGCGTCATCGGGGATTACAGCTTTGTGGTGGCTTTGTACGATGAGAAGACCAATTCCATCAACATTCCCTACCTTTATGAGGAAGGTAAAACCCAAAACATCGAGCCGTTCCCGCTGGGAGAAGGATTAACATCCATTCTGATTCGCACACGCCGCCCCCTTTTGCTGGTGGAAGATACCGAAAAGCAGGCGCTGGCATTGGGCGCAAAGATTCATGGCAAACCCGCCAAATCGTGGATGGGTGTTCCGCTTTTAATTAACGAAGAACCGATCGGGGCGCTCATTGTGCAGGACCTGGAGAGGGAGCACTGCTTCGGCGAACGCGACCTGCGCTTTTTGAATGAAATGGGAAAACAAATGGCGGGCGTGATCCAAAATGTCCGCCTGCTGAACCAAAGCCGCCAATCTGCCCTGCAATTGCAAACCGCGGCAGAAATTGCCCGCGACATCAGCAGTTCGCTCAATCTGGATGAACTGCTCCTGCGCGGCGTCAATTTGATCCGTGATCGTTTTGACTTTTACCATGCCAGTATCTTCCTGCTCGACCTGCATGGAGAATTTGCTGTCATCCGCGAGGCCACAGGCGAGGCTGGGATTCAACTGAAGCGCATCGGGCACAAACTGGCTGTGGGCTCAAAATCCATCGTTGGTTATGTTTCCGGTCAGGGTGAGAATTTGGTGGTCAACGACACATTGAAAGATGCCACCTACTACGCCAACCCCATCCTCCCGGATACGCGTTCCGAGGCGGCCATTCCCCTCAAGGTGGGCGAACGCATTCTCGGGGTCCTGGATGTTCAAAGCACACAGCCTTATGCCTTCAACGAAGAAAACCTGGGTACGCTGACGATTCTTGCCGATCAACTGGGAGTGGCCGTAGTCAACACAGAATTGTTTGCAGAAACGCAGGAACACCTTTCGCAACATCGCCTGCTACACCACATCACTACATCTGCCGCTTCAGGCTCCACGCTGGAAGACGCGCTGGACACCACAGTTCGCGGATTGCAAGTGACCCTGGGCGGGGACCGCGTTTCCATTCTCCTCCTTGATCGGGAACGTAAAGTGCTTGAAATGCGCGCCTCGATGGGATACTCGGAGGATGCCGCGGCCTTCCGTGTTCCTGTCGGCACAGGCATTACAGGTTGGGCGGCCGCACACCGTAAACCTTTGCGTGTGGACGATGTCACCAAGGACCCGCGCTATATCACCGTCAGTGAGAACACGCGTTCCGAACTGGCGCTGCCGCTGATTTATCGCGATGAACTTCTGGGCATCTTGAACGTGGAAAGCGAGCAGGTGGCGGCTTACACTGAAAATGACGAGGAAATGCTTGGCACACTGGCAGGCAGTCTGGCCGCCGTCATTGCCAATGCGCGCCTGCTTGCTCAAATCCGTCGTCAGGCGGAACGTGAACGCCTGCTTTACGAAGTGACCAGCAAAATTCGCCGCTCCACAGATATGCAGACCATTCTTGCAACGACAGCAGGCGAACTGACCCGCACCATTGGAGCGCGTTACACCCAAATCAAGGTGCAACCGACCCCCTCGAGTGAAATCAACGAGGAAACATCATGAGCAACCGATTCTCGCTATCGCGGTTACTGGATGCAACCGGGGGATATTACATCATCATCGTTACAGCAGTAACACAATTTTTATCCCTTCCGGGCGCGATTTTGGGCGTTCTTCTGCTGAGCTGGACTACAGAATTATCTCTTCTGAGTTTGGGGGACATTTTTAAGGTAGTGCTTTTCGGGTTTGTTTCTATCAACCTTTTACTACTGGTTGCCGCCTGGTTTATTTCAGCATCCAGCCGCAAGGTATTAAACGGGAAAAAAGCCGGAACAATAACCTTTGATCCTGCCGACCAACTCGCCAGTTGGAAACAGATCACCAGTTTCCCCTGGCGGTATAGTGGTCTCATGGGAATTGCTGTATTCCTGTTAGCCATCCTGCCGATTACTGCTTACGTGTATTTTAGCGGGACTGTAAATCTGGATCAGGCCATTTTCTTGTTAATGAGTTTCTGGATATCTGTAAGCACCATTGCCCTGCTCGCGAATTTGATTCTGGGCCGCGTTCTCCAGCCTGTGCAAATCTCCCTTATGCCAACCGATACCGAAATTCAGCAGAAGGGGCTTGCGGGCACTCCCATCCTGCCCAAGATTTTATCGGCGTTTTTCACTTTGATCATAGCCGCCATCATGAGTCTTGGAGCCATCGGCTACCATCACATCACCAAGGCGATCATCGCGGGGGCCGATCTGCAGCAAGTTCTTAGGGATTTTCAGTTTCAATCCATTGCAATCAGTCTGCTGGTATTGATTACCGGTGTCGGGTTTACTTATTTTTTCGCCACATCCATCTCCGACCCCGCCAGAATGTTGATTGAGATATCGAAGAAGGCCGAACAAGGCGATTTCTCAAAACGTGCCCAAATTGTGGCAACGGACGAAGTCGGCAGGATGATTTTGTTTTTCAACCAGATGCTCTCGGGTGTTGAGGTGTTGAACAGGACCCTGGAACAACAGGTTTCTGTACGCACTGCGCAACTGTCCGCGGTCAACGAGGTTGGCCGATCCATCAGCGCCATTCTCGATCCCGATGTATTAATCAACAAAGTTGTTAACCTCATCACCGATCAGTTTGGGCATTACTATGCTGCCATTTTTCTTCTGGACGGCAGTGGCAGATGGGCGGAATTGAAAAGCGCCACCGGCGAAGCAGGGCGTGTCCTGCGAGAATCCCGCCATCGGCTGGCGGTGGACAGCAAAAGCATGGTGGGATCGGCCATCGGCCAAAAACAGGCACGCATCGCCCTGGATGTTGGGCTGGAACCAGTCCGATTTAACAACCCCCTGCTTCCCTATACCCGCTCCGAGATCGCTCTTCCCCTCATTGTCGGCAATCGCATCCTCGGCGCTCTGGATGTGCAATCTACAAACGAGGCGGCATTTGGACAGGAAGATATTCAGACGCTTCAAAACATGGCGAATCAAGTGGCAATTACCCTTGAGAATGCCCGCTTGTTCCAGGAAACCAACCAGCGCATTCGGGAATTGCAAACGGCCCAGCGCCAGTATATTCGGGAAGCATGGACGTCCCTTTCAGCCAGCCATCCACTCGAATACAGCGTTGGGGACGATCTCCAGTTGGAAACAGAAACAGTTATCAGCGTCCCGATTGTACTGCGCGACGAGACCATTGGTCAGATTAATCTGGCGGGCGAACAGGAATGGTCGCCTGAGGAACACGCTTGGGTCGAGTCGGTTGCGACACAGGCCGCCATCGCATTGGAAAATGCCCGTCTGATGGAGGAAAGTCGCAGGCAGGCCGCGGTTGACCGTACTGTGGCCGAGATCACAACCCGAGTCTGGTCAGCAAACAGCATTGACGGAATTTTGCAAACAGCGGTGAAGGAAATTGGCCGGGCGCTGAATGTACCCGAGGCAACCATCCAATTAGACCTGGATGCGCAAGGAGCGGCAAACGATGAATAATCAATCGCGTTTCCTGTCGCTGCGCGTAAAACTGGCTGTTGGCTTCGCCTTGTTCTCGCTGTTGGCGGTTGGCTCAACCACATATTTTTACTATCAAAACTCGCGGGCCCAGTTATGGCAGGGTATCCGTGCGCGCCTGTTGGACTCGGTGGCTATCGCCGCCTTGCAAGTGGACGCGCGGGCACATTCACAACTCACAGACCCTTTGCAGGAGGGCGGACCTACCTACCTGGGGCTAAAGGAAATACTCCAGAATATCCGTGATTCAGGAACAGACATCGAGTTTGTTTACACCATGCGCCCGGATGCACAAGGCAACATCATTTTCATTGTGGACGCCGAGGAAAGCGAAGAAGACATCTCCCATCTGGGCGACCTCTATCCCGACGCCGGCCCGGTGCTCGCGAAAAACTTCCTCACCATGTCCGAGCCCATGCTGGAGGATGAGATCTACACTGATGAGTGGGGAGACCACCTCAGCGGCTATGCTCCCTTTTTCGCCGCCGATGGAACCCGCGAGGGCGTGCTGGCCATGGATATTTCTGCCACCGACATCAAGGCACAGGAAAGACAAATCCTTCAGGGTTCCTTGGTCATCTTCTTTGGTTCCATCGTCACACTCGCGGTCATAGGTTGGTTCGTAGGCGCCGCCCTGACCTCCCCAATCTCCCGTTTGACTCGAAGCGCAGAAAAATTTGCCGGCGGAGATTTCAGCCAGAAGGTTCAAATCCAAACCCACGATGAGGTGGAAGTCCTTGCCAGCGCCTTCAATACGACTGCCGAAAAGTTGAGCGGATTGGTGTCCGGCCTTGAACGGATGGTTGAGGAGCGCACTCTCGCCCTCACGCGAAGAACGTCGCAACTTCAGGCCGCGGCCCTGGTGGCGCGCCAAGCCGCGGCTATTAAAGATACAGCCGTGCTGTTGACGGATATCGTCCGCCTGATTTCCGATCAGTTTGGATATTACCATGCAGGCATATTCCTGCTGGACGAAAATCATGAATATGCCATATTGCAAGCCGCGTCCTCCGACGGCGGAGGACGGATGCTTGCACGTGGCCATCGCCTGCAAGTGGGCAAACAGGGCATTGTGGGATTTGTTGCCGCGCAGAAACAGCCTCGCATCGCTCTGGACACCGGGGTGGACGCTGTTTACTTCGATAACCCAGACCTCCCCACCACCCGCTCCGAGGCCGCCCTGCCGCTTATTGT
>QZIJ01000011.1 GCA_003598975.1 Anaerolineaceae bacterium
GGCGTGGTCCGGGTATTTCTGGGCGCTCTGATCCAGGAACTGGAACACCGGCCCTTTGGGATACTCAATTGACGCTGGCACCCCTTTATCATAATTCTTGACCCACGGTTTGTCAGTCATATCAGCCTCTTCTCCTTTGGGTGGATGGTTGATTATGTTCTTAGTATATACATGAAAAAATTAAAAGTCAATCAGTTTATGGATGAATTTACAGACCTCCTCGACTGTATCATTTTTGACGACAAACCAGTGGATGGACTCGTCAGTGGGCTTGAACCAGTTTGCCTGCCTGCGGACGAACACCCGCGTGGCGCGTCGCATCTCGACTTTGGCTTGCTCGCGGCTCAACTGGCCTTTGATGACGCCCAGGCATTCGCGATACCCGATCCCCGTCATGGACGGCAGTTTTGGCGAGTAGCCCTTTTCCAGCAGACCGCGCACCTCCTGCTCGAATCCTGACGCGAACATGGACTCGATCCTCTCATCCACGCGCGCGTACAACTCCGCGCGTGGACGCGTCAACCCGATGGTGATGAGGTGATAGGGTGAATCCGTTTGCCCGCGCTGCGCGGAGAATTTCCGTCCCGTGGACAGAATCACCTCCAGCGCGCGGACCGTCCGACGCACGTTGCGCGCGTCGATTTTCGCGGCCGCTTCGGGGTCGAGCGATGCGAGTTTGTCGTGTAGCCAGTTCGGGCCTCGCGCGTCTTTCAGTTTCTCCAACTCGTCCCTGAGCCGCGCGTCAGGCTTCACCTCTGGCGGAGACCATCCCTCCGTGACCGCGCGCACGTATTGACCCGTGCCGCCTACCAAAAAGGGGAGACGCCCCCGCGCGTGGATTTCGGCAATGATCCGCCGCGCCTCCTGCTGAAACTGCGCCAGCGACCAGGTCTCGTCGGGATTTGCCACGTCGATCAAATGATGCGGGACGCACTCCTGCTCCTCACGGGTGGGCTTGGCCGTGCCAATGTCCATGCCGCGGTAAAACAGACGCGAATCCGCGCTGACGATCTCACCGTTCAACCGTTCCGCCAGTTGAATGGCGATCTCGGTCTTGCCAACGGCAGTCGGGCCGACGAGGAGGAGGAGGGGAAGTTTGGACATCTTTTTAGCCACAGATTTCACGGATTTCCACAGATTGACCCAAAGTTCCATGATAATCTGTGTAATCCGTGGCGAGAATTAAACCACATTCTCAAAATGGACTACCTTCGCCTCGCCCGTCTCGCCCTCCACGGCGATGACATCCACGCGCCAGGTGGTGAATTCGGGGTGGTTGAGGATGTATTTTTCGGCGGCGGAAAGCAGGTGTAATCGTTTCTTTGGGGAGACGGAATATTCGGGGTAGCCATAACGGTTGGAAGAGCGAGCTTTCACTTCCACGAAGACCAGCACGTTTTCCTGACGCGCGATGATGTCTACTTCGCCGTGCGCGGTGCGGAAGTTGCGCGCCAGAATGACGTAGCCCTTCGTTTCGAGATAATCCGCCGCGGCCTGCTCGCCCCAGCGTCCCACGCGTTGTTGGATTTTCATGAAGTTCCTTAATTTACCGCAAAGCACGCAAAGACCGCTAAGTAAAATCTATTTTCTCGGCGAACTTCCCTGGCACCGCCCGCCAGGGCAGGTGTGCGGGCTTCGCGGTTCAATTGGCCTTATTGATTGAATCTTTCCAGAAAACTGCGGATGCGAAAGCGTAATCCGCGATGGCGTAAATGGGCATCCTTGACGAGTTGCTCGTAGTAGCGGAGCATCATACGCGTCGTCCGCGCGATGGCGTAGTTGGTGGATTCTTCGCGGGCGGCGGCGCCCATTTTCTTCCGCAGGTCGTGTTCGGTGACGAGACGCGTCATCTTGACGGCAAAGGCGACCGCGTCCTCGTCGGTGAGGAAGCCTGTTACGCCGTCTTCGACGGTGTCACCTACGCCCGGGGATTCGATCCCCAGCACGGGCAGTCCCGCTCCCATGGCCTCGATGACCGAGAGCGGGTGAACCTCCGTCACGGAGGCGGTGACAAAGGCGTCGCACATGGCGAGGTAGGCGGGCAACTTGTCGTAGGGGATCATGCCCTCGAAGCGGACGCGCGCTGAAAGTCCAAGCGAGGAGGCGAGAGACTCGAGGTCTGCGCGCGCGGGCCCGTCTCCCAAAATCAAAAGGCGGACGTGGTCAAATGCTTTTGCGACCCCGTTGAAGGCGCGCAGGAGGAAGTCCAGATTTTTTTCGGGGCCGAGACGCCCAACGTAAATGAAGAGGATGTCGCCCTCTTTAAATCCGAAATCGGTGCGGGAGAGGGGCGCGGCGTTGAGATAGCGTTCGAGTTCCACACCGTTGGGGACAACGGCGATGTTACTTTTCACGTCCAACCCGCGCAACACTTTTTCCATGCCCGCCGAGGGGGAGATGACCAGGTCCACGGCATCGCAGAAGTTGGGCATGTAGGCGCGCAGGAGACTATCGCTGACCTCTTCGGGCATGAGAGGGAGGTAGGCCTGCGCGTAGAGATCGTAGCGGGTATGGTTGGTGAAGACGATGGGGATATGGAGAGGGCGCGCATAACGGAGGGCGAGTCGCCCGCTGAGGAAGGGATGATGCACGTGGACAATGTCCATGCTTTGGAGGAGGCGTTTGGCGGCGCGACTGTAGCGGAAGGAAAGGTAGAAGCCCGTATTTTGCAGGGGCAGGCCAGGCGAGCGGATGACGCGCGGCTCGTCGTCTTTATATTCCAGGTCGCCAAAGGTGAAGACAAACACATCGTGACCTGCGCGCTCGAGATAGCGTTTATTCAGGTCAACGTAGTTGGTGATTCCGCTCATGTACGGTTTGTAAGTGTCTGCCATCATGCCGATGCGCATTGGTCAACTCCAGGGTTGTTGGTTCAGATTGGCGGATGAGCATGGATACTTACGAATCTCACGCAATTCCGTTTCGGCGGAAATACCCCGCGACAAAAACTTTAATTGTCGGTTATACTTTGTTAAGTTTGGAAGTCTGCAGGCCGAAATTGCAGATTTCAATAATAGAAAATCATACTCCATAAACATATTGAAAGGGATGAAACATGAACGACAATGCCCAGGTTGCGGTCTTCATTGACTATGATAACATCGAAATCAGCACGTCCGACAAGTTGGGGAAGGATGTGGACGTGGAGTGGTCGCTGATTCTGGAAGCGGCGGCTCAAATTGGACGTGTGGTGGTGCGCCGCGCCTACGCGGACTGGTCCTCGTACGGCGGCGACCGTCAGCGCGAACTGCTCGGTTCGGGCGTGGAACTGGTGCATGTCTCCAGTAAACGCGGCAAGAACGCGGCCGACATCCGAATCGTAATCGATGCGCTGGAGTTCATGGCAGGCGGAAACAGCAACATTACGCACATTATGCTGGTTTCGGGGGATGGCGACTTTACAGAACTGGTGCATCGCCTGCGCGGACGCGGCATCAAAGTGGTGGGATTGGGCGTCAGCGGTGCGAGCGCGGAATACCTGATCAACGCCTGCGACGAGTTCATCTTTTACGACCGACTGGTTGGCGCGGAACAACCAATCGTGGAAAGCGACGGCGGTGGCGAGGACACGCCTGCCGCGCCCTCTTTCGACATCACGGAGGCGCGTCAACTTTTGCGACGCGTGCTCCAGTCCCGCGAGGGCGAGTGGGTGCTGGCCGCGGAGTTGAAGAACGCCATGCTCCGTCTCGATCCTGCCTTCAGCGAGCGCAACTATGGATTTCCCAATTTCAAGGAATTCATCAATGCCGCCAAGGATGTGGTGGAGACCCAGTTGAATGAGAACAACCAGATCGAGGTCACACTAACCACTGCCGCAGCGAGTCAGATCCCCGAAGCGTTGCTGGATGAATACCTGAAGATTCTCGCCGAGCAAAAAGTCCGCATGACGCCGAATGAATATCGCCCGCAGATCATCTTCCGTTTCTTCGACATTTGTACGGCGCATCCCGAATATAGTCTGACCAGTCTCAAGGAACACGTACATGCCTATTTCCAGGAAAGCGCGCCGCACGTCAAGTGGCAATACGTTCACGAGGCCGCGCACCAGTTGTTCCACACCTATTGTTTCGAGTTCGATCAGTCGGAGGATACCTATCCGCCAGAGACGCGTCTGTGGGACCGAAAAGTTTTCGTGGCCGCGGGCGTGGAAAAATCACTCGACCTGCTCGATAAATGCGACAAGGGGCTGCTCTTCAAGCTGGCGCGTGCCCTCGGCTCACCGAAGAAGATCAACAAAGAGGCCGCCGCGCGCCTGCTCTACGGCAGTTTCCGCGGACAGGCCATGCTCGACCATGTGGGCGAGTTGATTGACGGGTTGAAGACCAGCCGTTCCGAGTCATGACTGTCAAACTGATTCTGCGCGATAAAGAGTTCGAAGTCCGCCCGGGCATGACTCTGCTCTCCTCGCTGGAGAAGATCAACATCATACCCGAGGCTGTCCTTGCCACGCGCGAT
The DNA here is from genome assembly GCA_003598975.1 of Anaerolineaceae bacterium. Lineage (GTDB taxonomy): Bacteria > Chloroflexota > Anaerolineae > Anaerolineales > Villigracilaceae > Denitrolinea. The sequence goes on from QZIJ01000011.1 coordinate 4,456, forward strand.
GGCGAGATGATTCTCGAAGACGAGATTCTGAAGGATGGACAGGTGGTTAAGTTGATCTCGGTGATTTCTGGCGGATGAAAGTGAGAAACCCATTTTCCTCGCCTTCGGCGGAAAATGGGTTTCTGGTCAAGGTGATATTGGTATGAAATGCAAAAAATGTGGCATGAAAGCCTCGGTCCACATGCGCCAGCACAAACTGGCCTTGTGCAGGGATCACTACCTCGAGTGGATTCCCGAGCAGACCGAACGCTTCATCAAGAAATATGAAATGTTCCGCCGTGAAGAAAGAGTCCTCGTCGCGGTTTCGGGCGGCAAGGATTCGCTATCCCTGTGGGACATTCTCCATCGTCTCGGCTATCAGGCGGATGGATTGTACATCGGCCTCGGCATTGACGGGGGAGTCGGTTACTCGGACGAGTCGCATCGTCTCAGCGAGAAATTCGCGTCAGAAAACGGACTCCGCCTCCACGTCGTGGATGTGGCGAAGGAATATGGCCAGCCGATCCCTATCCTCGCGGAGATGTCGCATCGCGGGCAGGGACGTCCGTGCGCGGTCTGTGGACTGGCAAAACGTCACATCATGAATCGCATCGCGCGTGACCTCGGCTACGATGTGCTCGCGACGGGTCACAATCTCGATGATGAGGCCGCGGTGTTATTCGGAAACACGTTGCAGTGGTCGGGGAATTTTTTGCGGAGGCAGAGTCCCGCCCTGCGCGAATCGCCAGGACTGGCGCGCAAGGTGAAGCCGTTGTGCCGTTTTTACGAACGCGAGATGGCGGCGTACGCGCTCCTGCGCGGCATCGAATATATTTACGAGGAATGTCCTTTTGCCGAGGGAGCGACTTCGATCTATTACAAGGAATTGCTCAACCGTCTCGAGACGGATAAGCCTGGTTCGAAGCTGATCTTTTATCTGCGCTTCCTTGAGGCGCGCGAGACGGGCTTGTTTGCTCCCGCGCCCGAAGAAGCAGCCAATCTGCATCCCTGTCCTAATTGTGGACAGCCGACCTCGACAGACGACTTATGCTCATTCTGTCGGATGATTGAGAAGTTGAAGACTGTCTAATCAGAAACCCGTTTTCTTGCATAAAACGGGTTTCTGGGATTCTGAAGGAATTCAATGAATTCTCAAAAATCTTATCATTACTTCGACCTCATCATGGCAGTCTTTGTGACCGTGCTGGTGGTCAGCAATATCGCATCATCCGCCAAGATCGTGGATTTAAGATTCAGCGTCCTTGGCGTGCCCATGTTCTTCGACGCGGGCACGCTGCTCTTTCCTCTCTCCTATATTTTCGGTGACATTCTGACCGAGGTCTACGGCTACAAAAAATCCCGCCGCGTGATCTGGACGGGATTCTTCTGCCTCGCGCTGGCTTCCGCCGTCTTCGCTCTCATCGGACTTTTGCCGGGTGAGGCCGCCTGGCAGGGATATGCCGGGGACGCGGCCTACCTCGCCGTTCTCGGCGGCATGTCCAGCGGCGGAATTGTGCTTGGCTCGCTGGCTGGCTATTGGAGCGGCGAATTCACCAACTCGTTTACGCTCGCGAAGATGAAATTACTGACGAATGGCCGTCACCTGTGGATGCGGACAATCGGCAGTACTCTCGTCGGCGAACTGGTGGATACCATCGTCTTCGTGACCGTAGCAAGTCTCTTTGGCGTTTTCCTTTGGGATGCGTTTCTCAGCCTCGTGCTGACCAATTACCTGTTTAAAGTTGCGGTGGAAGCGATGATGACTCCCGTCACATATGGAATCGTCAATCGTTTGAAGAAGGTGGAGGGAGAGGATTACTTCGACCGCGAGACGAACTTCAATCCATTCGCGGTGTAAACGAAATTGACGGCCGCTTCACAAGTGGCCGTCAATTTTTTAGCCTACGGTAACAGAATCAAGGCGGCATCGTCGAACCAGGCGACACCGCTGGTTTTTTGATAGGTGAATTGGAATGTGATGTGGGTGTATGCCACCGGTGCGGTGTAGTAGGCGCTACGCGTCTGGAAATTGTGCGTGCCATTGGTGAAGGTGAGGGTTTTCGATCCGACAGTCACCAAACGATTGCGAAATAGAACGGTCAATTTGTACTGCCCGCCAACTGGCACCAGGCTGGCGCGGCTGGACAGGCTAATGTAGAACTTGTCACCGGCCTTGCCGTTTCGTGTGACTATCTGTAACACTGTCAATGTTGGGTTGGTTCGATGTCCTGTGAGCTTGGCCGAGTAGGATGGGCTGAGGAATACCGTGCGGTTACGCAGGGCGACTAGACGGTCGAGCGGTGTATCCACAATCCAGGGGATGGGCGCAACAACCGTATCGAAGTTTCCCATTTTCAGAAGTTGGGTCCCTGCTTTGATGGTGCCGCGCAGAGTAACCTTGTTGGGCGAGGCGGCGGCATTGCTCGGAATGGTAACAGCGCCCTTTCTGATGCCGATGTCGCGCGGCGAGAAAGCCACACTGAACTTGCAGGTCCCTGCCGCGGGCAGGCTGGCCGCGTTGCAGGTGTTGGTGCGGAAGGAGAAATCGCCCGTGATGCTGAGCGTTCCGAGCGCCAGCGTCCCCGTGCCGGTGTTGGTCAGCGTAACGGTCTGTGCGGCGCTGGTGGTGCCGATGAACTGTGGAGCGAAAATGAGCGAGGTGGCGCTCAGGCCGACCGCGGGGGAGATGCCTGTGCCTGTTAACGGGATGGTGGCGAGAGTGACTGCTGAATTGTCGAGTATGGTGACTGTCCCTGTTTTCACACCATCGAATGTGGGCGAGAATGTCACACTGAATGTGCAGGTCGCGCTGACGGGTAAAGTTATTCCGTTACAAGAATTGGATTCGAGCGCGAATTCGCCGCTGACTGTCAAGGTGCCGATCTCTCTGGACGCCGAGCCGGTGTTTGTCACCTCGACGGTTTGCGCGTCGCTGGTGGTCCCCACGACTTGCTCACCGAAATCCAGGGTGTTGGGACTGGGCGTCACAAGGGGGATGAACTCCGCTTCGAACGCGCCGATGTCACAGTGCGGGCCGTTTGGACGCGTTTGGCCGCGCTGGTCGAGGTTGTTTACTGGGGCCGCGGCGCAGACCGCGTCTGAGCCTGCATCCCGCGCGGGGCTTTCGGGAAGCAGGCCGAAGGTCCAGGTGGAACCGCCGTTGTCAGCCAGGCTTTCCAGTTTGGGGTCGCCATCCAGGCCTGCCGAGCAGGAATTGTCCATCACGAGGTTGTTCATGTTTGTGGAAATCGTTCCTGCATTGACGCAGTCTCCCCCGCTGGTGGAATTGGCGATGATGGTGTTGGCGTAGTTCAGGGTGGCCCCAAGTTTGTTGTAAACGCCCCCCCCGCCATTGTCGGCGCTGTTGGCCGAAAAAGTGCTGTTGTAAATTACCAGCACGCCTCCCTCGTTGTAAACACCGCCGCCGAACTGGGTTGCGCCGTTGCCGCTGAAGGTGCTGTTCGAGATAGTGAGGCTACCAAAGTTTGCAATGCCGCCGCCAGCGACGGCATGGTTTCCAATGAAAGTGGAATTGCTTATAGTCAACGTGCCGCTATTGAAAACCGCCCCGCCGAGCAGGTTGTCAAGCCCATTCTGGAATGTGAGGGCGTTCAGAGTTACGGTGACTCCGCTATTGGCGGACAGAATTCTAAACGCGTTGCCGCCGTTGATCGCAATCTTTGCCCCCGTCCCATTAATGACAAGATTCTCGCTGATGTTGGGCAGGGATTGCGTGAGATTAATGATCCCGATCAGGTTTTGTTCAAAGATGATGGTATCGTCACCGACGTTGGCATTCGCGGCCAGGATGGCATCGCGCAAGGTGCAACTGTCGTCACAGGTTTCATCCCCATCATCGCCCAGGTCGTTGACTGTGAAGGTCGCAGGCGCGGCACGCACCGTTGACACGGGCATTACCCCTGTCATGGCAATCGCCAGCAGGCTGGCGAGTACAATCCCGCCCAGAAGGCGAGCGAACTGTTTCATGGTCGACTCCTTTCCAAACTCCATGATAATCATAGAGCAAGGAGGCGTCCGCGCGGATTACGGATGGATTGCAGATTCGCGGCGAAGTCTGGCGGTCGCTATGGTATATAGATCAATTGGGCATTGTCGAACCAGGCTGTTCCGCTGGGTTTTTGAAGCGTAAATCGAAAGATAACCCAGGAATATTGGGCCTTTGCCGTGATCGAGCCTGTGACCGTCTGGAAACCATGCGTCCCATTGGCAAAGTTGATCACCTTCGTCCCAACAACCCGATTATACATATTCATAAGCAGGACTTCCACCTTGTACTGTCCGCCTGCGGGGATGCCACGAGCGCGACTCGATAGCCGAAAGAGGTACCTATCTCCAATGGCCCCGGCGCGCCCGATACTTTGCCAGAACGATTGGGCATAGTTAAGAGAGGTTCCCCGTAATCGCACCGAGCACAACGGGCTGACCGATATACTGCAATCCACGGATTTTGGGAGATAGAGCGTTTCTTTGGGATCGCCTTTCCACGGGATGGGTTTCGTGAAGGGCAGATCGAAGTTTGGTGCGAGAAGCAGGTTGGTGCCTGCGATTCCATAGCCGCTCAACGAAACGACAGTCGGTGTGGCCGATTCGCTGTTGAGAATATTTACTGACCCGCTTTTGTAGCCAAGACTCGATGGTTTAAAAGACACAGCGAGCGAACAGGCGTCGTTGGGAGCCAGGATTTGCCCGTTTATGCATTTCACATCTTTTAAAACGAACTCTTTCGTGGCGGTGGTGGTCGTGACGGTGATCATTCCCAGCGTCACATCCGTACTGCCTGTGTTTCGGATGGTGATCGTCTGTGTGGGACTGGTTATCCCCACAATCACGTTGCCAAAATAAAGATAGGTTGGGGTGGTGGTGACGGTGAGTCGGTTCATTGCCCCCGCCGGGGCGGCGGATTGAAACGTCCCCAACGCCAGCGCGATTAACGTGGCAACGGTCAGAATCCGAAATTGACGCATGGTACACCTCTATACTATTCTGATTGGCGCGGCTGGTATTGTCAGCGCCTTTCGGAAAAGATTATACATGAAAACCCAGGGACTTTCCTTTTCAGGGCAGACGGCATATCGGGTAAAATCAGGCCAAGAAAAAAGGGAACACCATGTCAAAATTCACTGCTTATCGCTGTTCGCTGTGTGGAACCGAATACCTGCCCGGCCAGGTCACCTATACTTGCCCAAAAGATGGGGGTAACCTGGATATCGAGTTGGATTACACGGCCATTCGAAAGAAATACCAGCCCGAGGATATTACCTCGCGCCGTGATTTTTCACTCTGGCGCTATGACCCGCTTTTGCCCGTCGGTATTCCCAACGGGGAGGCTACGCCGCTTCATCTTGCGGGTTGGACGCCTGTTTTCAGGCTTCCGCGCCTCGCCGAAAAACTTGGGTTGAAGCATCTCTGGCTCAAGGACGAGTCGCGCAATCCTTCTGCGTCGTTCAAGGACCGCGCCTCGGCCATCCTTGTGGCGCGCGCGCAGGAGATCAAGGCCGAGGTGGTGGTGACCGCCTCCACAGGGAACGCGGGCGCGGCGCTGGCTTGCATGGCGGCCGCGGTGGGACAGCGGGCCATCATCTTCGCACCCAAGTCCGCGCCGCCAGCCAAAGTGGCGCAATTACTCATTTTCGGCGCAAAAGTGCTGCTCGTGGACGGCACGTACGACGACGCCTTCGATCTCACGGTCAAGGCCGCGGACGAGTTTGGCTGGTACTGTCGCAACACGGGATACAACCCGTTCACGGCGGAGGGAAAAAAGACCGCCGCTTTCGAAATCTGGGAGTGGTGGCTGGAAGCCCATCGCGACTGGCATAAGAAGGACAGCCCGCTTGACAGCCATCCGCCATTGTCCATCTTCGTTTCGGTGGGCGATGGCAACATCATTTCGGGTATTCACAAAGGCTTCAAGGATTTGTTCCGCCTCGGCTGGATTCCCAACCTGCCGCGCATCATCGGCGTGCAGGCGGAAGGGTCCGCCGCGATTGCCAATGCGTTCAACGCGGGGACTGAGGCAATCACACCCGTCTCTGCGGCGACGCTGGCCGACAGTATTTCTGTGGATTTGCCGCGTGACGGCGTACGTGCCGTCCGTGCCGCGAAGGAAACCAACGGGACATATATCACCGTTTCGGACGACGAGATCATCCAGGCCATCGCGGAACTCGGCAGGATGGGCGTCTTCGCGGAACCCGCGGGGGCCACCGCGTACGCGGGGTTGGTCCACGCGGCCGCCTCGGGCGTGGTGCGAGGCGAAGATCCCGTTTTGGTGATGAATACGGGGAGCGGTCTCAAAGATGTCCGCGCCGCGATGCAGGCGGTCATTGAAGCGCCTATTATCGAACCCACACTGGAGGCTTTGAAGAAAATCCTATGAAAGAAAGATGGACTCCCGCGACGCGTTACCTTGTCATCGCGCTTGTTTTGTTCTTTCTCGTTTTTGTCGGCTGGCAGATACGTGAGATCTTCCCCCCGCTGATCACCGCGGCGTTGGTGGCGTATATCTTCTATCCTTTTGTGGAGATTTTTCGCCAGCGCTTTAAACTGCGACAGGCAATAGCCTCGCGACTGGTGTTCTTCATCAGCCTCACATTGATGATCGCCGTGCCCGTTTCACTTATCCCCTTGCTGGCGAGCGAAATGGATGTGGTGGTGAACGATCTTTTAAAGACAGTTGACCAACTTGAATCGTTTCTTTCCCAACCCATCGTGATCGCCAACCTGCAACTGCATTTGAACAACCTGGTCCCCGACCTGCGAAATTCGCTTACCGCCGTGCTCGAATTCCTGCCTGAAGATGCTCTTCTGCTTCTCGAAACCACCTCACGCGGCACGCTTTGGTTCCTGGTCATCGTCGTCAGTGTGTACTACTTTATGACCGATTGGGACAGGTTACGGGATTGGGTCATCGGCCTTGCCCCCGCGAATTACCGCCACGACATCTGGCGTTTGTATCGCGAGATCAAAGCCGTGTGGATGGGTTACCTGCGCGGCCAACTCACCTTGATGACCATCGTCGCGGTCGTGTTCGGGATCATCTGGAGCATCATTGGACTCCCAGGCGCGTTCCTGCTTGGAATTCTGGCGGGGTTGTTCAGCCTCATCCCTGATGTGGGACCGTTTGCCGCCACCGCGCTGGCTCTCATCGTCGCGTTGCTTGAAGGTTCCACTTGGTTGCCTGTAAATAATTTCGTTTTTGCCTTGATCGTCGCGGGTCTCTACGTTGTCCTGATCAATATCAAGAACATCTGGCTGCGCCCGCTCATCTACGGACGCAGTGTCCACATGCACGAGGGAATTGTGTTCGTCTCCATCATTGCCGCGGTCGTGTTTACGGGCATCATCGGCGCGTTCATCGTTGTGCCCGTGCTGGCTTCCCTCGGTGTGATCGGACGCTACCTCCACGCGAGACTTTTGGATTTGCCCGCCTTTGATGACGAAGAACCCGCCTCCTCTTTGGACCTTTCGCCTGTCCCTGCTCAAAAGTCCCGTACCCCCGCGGACGATTCTTGATCGCAAAAATATACTGAACCTAAATCAATTCTGAATCAATCCGAGATAACCTGTCCCTATGAAAATCACGTACTCCATTGTTGCGCCCATCTACAACGAGATCGAAAACCTGCCTGAACTCTATCGCCGCGTCCGCGATGTGATGGACTCCTCGGGCCAACCCTGGGAACTCATCCTTGTAGATGATGGCTCCACCGACGGTTCCACTGAAAAGATCCGTGAACTCGCCAAAGCCGATAAGCACGTGCGTCCCATCATCTTCGCGCGCAACTTCGGCCACCAGCCTGCTGTCACCGCAGGTTGGGACTACGCGCGCGGCGAGGCGGTCGTCATCATCGACGCAGACCTGCAGGACCCGCCTGAAGTCATCCTTGACCTCGCGAAGAAATGGCAGGAGGGATATGAGGTCGTTTACGCCATCCGTGCTGAACGCGAGGGTGAGACGTGGTTCAAGAAGGCCACCGCGGCCATGTTCTATCGCATCATCTATCGCATCACCGATGTCAAGATTCCCGTCGACACGGGCGACTTCCGCCTGATGGATCGCAAAGTGGTGGACGTGCTCAAGCAGATGCGCGAACGTCATCGCTTTCCGCGTGGCATGTCCGCTTGGGTGGGCTTCCGACAGATTGGCGTGGAATATAAACGCGCCGCCCGCACCGCTGGCGTGACAAAATATCCCTTCCGCAAAATGCTGAAACTTGCCATCAACGCCATCACGGGCTTTTCCTATCTTCCGTTGCAGGTCGCCACATTCTTTGGATTTTTCTCCGCGGGTCTTTCCATCCTTGCCATTCCAGTGGTCGCCATCCTGCGGTTGGCGGGTTCCCATTTCTTCGAGGGTCAGACGACCACGTTGATCTCCGTGCTTTTCCTGGGCGGCGTGCAGTTGATCTCGCTCGGCATTTTGGGGGAATATGTCGGCAGGCTGTACGATGAAGCCAAAGGTCGGCCGCTCTACATTGTCCGCGAAGCGCCCAAAGACGACTAAACGTACAAGTCATTGAAAAAATTTACCAGCAGGATATTGCACAGCTCATCGGGTAGCGCCTCCAGCACTTCGTTGATGAGCGCTAACTCGGTCGGAAGTTCGGATCCGACCAGCCCTGCCTGCGCGCTGAGTTGACCGAACGCCGCTTCCAGGTCTGGACTTTGAAGGGCCGCGCCGACTAGGGCTTTGATCGCGTCTGAATCGATGCGCGGCGTGCCTCGGACAATTTCCGTGCATTCGCGCAGGTCCCGAAGGAACGCGTCTGCATTTTGCGCATTCCCGCGGTTGACCGAAATGTGCAAATTGCGCGGCACGCCTGTCGTTGCAAACTGTCCCTGAATGTACCATCCGCGTTTGTTCATTTCGTCGGCCAATTGGAAAACGTTGACGGCATCCGAAATGAACGAGAACATGCACATGGCGGGGTCGCCCAGCACCCGGAAGCCTTCCATCGTGTTGATTCCCTCGATCAGCGTTTTTGTCGCACCCTGCACATCGCGCACGACGCGCGTGTATCCCTCCTCGCCGAGATAATTCATCAGTGCCCACGCGCCCGCCATCGGTCCGCCCGATTTCGAACTGAGCATGGTCGGGTTGATGAGTGTGTATCCTGTCGTGTCAGAGCAGGCAAAGATCTGATATTTGCGGATTTCCCTGTTGCGATACATCACTACCGACGCACCCTTGGCGGCATAGCCATACTTGTGCAGGTCTGCCGAGATCGAAGTCACCCCAGGGACAGTGAAATCAAAGTTCGGTAATTCGTATCCCAACTTACGCATGAACGACAGGTGAATCCCGCCCACACACGCATCCACATGGAAGAGAAGATTTTTTTCCTGCGCGAGCCTGCCGATCTCCTCGATGGGATCGATCACGCCCTGTGAATAATTTGGCGCGGACGCAATCAGCAGGATAGTATTTTCTGTGATCGCCGCGCGCATATCCTCCGTGCGTACCTGGAAGGTGTGCGGGTCAATCTCCACCAGGACAGGTTTGACGTTGAGATAATGCGCGGCTTTGTGAAAGGCTGCATGCGCGCTGCGCGGCAAAACCATTTCGGGCTGGGTGATCTCTGGATGTTCTGCGCGGGCCTTGTCGCGCGCGGTCTTCACGGCCAGCATGATGCTTTCGGTCCCGCCTGACGTCACATTGCCCACTACGCGTTCATCGCCGCGAAGTAAGTTTGCCACCATGCGTACGACATCGGTCTCCAACTTCAATAACGAGGGAAAAACAGTTGGATCGAGTCCGTTTTCGGTGAGAAACATAACGAAGGCGTCTCGAATCACTTGCGCGTTCTCGTCACCTGGATTGTAAACATATGCCCAGACTTTTCCCGCCTTCCAATCCATGTCGCGTGTTTTGAATGCACGCAATGTGGCAAAAATTTCTTCTTTGGAACGTCCTGATGAGGGAATATTCATATCAGCTCCTTTGTGAATGGATTTATTTTATTATGCATTGATGATTGTGTGTTGAATTGCTCGTTCATCGGCTTCGATGTTTTAAGATAACTGCAAACTCTAAAATATTGCGATTCGATTGAATGTATGAATAATTGAACTTGACCGAGCGAAAGGAGTTATCAATGAAGGTATGTGTATTGTACGACCCGACGTTCGAACCCATCATTCCTGAATTTTTTAATGGCTACGATTGGGAATTGGTGAATGTTGAAAGACCATCGTTCGATTTTCTTCTCGATCTTTCGAGACGCAAAAAATTCGACGTTTACATGAACTTGTGCGATGGCGCGCTGGATGAAGATCGCCCCGGCCTGGATGTGATCGAAGCGCTGGAACGATTGAACCTTCCATTCACGGGCGCGGACAGCCGCTTCTACAGCCCGACGCGCGAACAGATGCAATCCGTAGCGGAGATTCAGGGCGTCGGTTTTGCACGCGGATTTCACGCCCAGTCACTGCGTGATCTTTCCGAAACAAAAAAACTGAAATACCCATTGATGGTTAAACATCCGAATAGTTACGGCAGTGAAGGCATGACGCGCAACTCACGCGTCGAAACACCGCAACAGTTGCGGGTCCAGGCAGAACGGATGCTGGACCTTTACGGCGGCGCGCGCGTGGAGGAGTTCATCGAAGGCCTGGAGTTCACCTGCCTCGTGGTGGATAATCCCGCAGATCTGGCTTCTCCATTTGCCTACCCGCCAGGGATGGTGGTGTTTCCCAAAGGCGAAACATTTTTGCACACCGAGGCCAAATGGGTGGAGTTGGCGCGTATCAAACGAGTGAGAGGCCGGGTGCTGACAGCGCGCATCCAGGATATGAGCAAAAAACTATTCATCGGGCTTGGCGGTGTGGGCTATGGCCGCACTGACATCCGCATGAACGCGGATGGAGAACTGTTTGTTCTTGAGATCAATCCCAATTGTGCCATTCTCTATCAACCCGAGGATCAGGGGCCTGCGGATGTGCCGATCACGTTCGATCCTGACGGGCATCGCGGATTCCTCGATCGCATCTTTCGTTCAGCCGTGTTGCGTCATCAGTTGCGCGTTCCGCTGGCGGCAAAAAAGCGTGTGCAGGCGGAGGCGCGATCCTCTCCTGCAACAATGAAGTGAACTCACTGTTCTGAATCTGACGAACGCCCTCGCGTGTTTTGCGGGGGCGTTCGTCTTTGAAAAGCAGTCAAATGTCCAGCATGCATTTATGATATATGCTTCAATCTTAAAATTTAAGATTCGAAGAAATTAAATGATGGATAAGACACGTTCGGTGTATAAAATATTTTAAGGTAATTGATAGGTCGTAGAACTTGTCATTGCAATGAAATGTGGAATAATTACAACAACAAAACTATTTTCATTGTGAGGATACATGCGCGTTTGCGTTTTGGCTGATGAAGTGTTTGGAGATTACACACCAGAGGGGCATTTAAAAAACCACAAATGGAAAATGTACAACGTTAAACTTCCCGCGTACGATTTCATTCGTGAGATTGTGACGCGAGAGGCGTACGATGTATACCTCAACCTTTGCGATGGATCTGAGGATGAAGTTGGCCGCCCTGGCATTGACGTGGTGCAGGCGCTCGAAGCGTTGAATCTTCCATTCACCGGTGCGGACAGCGGCTTCTACGCGCCAACGCGCGAAGGGATGCAAGCGCTTGCCGCAAAAAAGGGGATTGGTTTTGCGCGTGGCGTTCACGTGGATGCTGATGAGGAGGTGATTGCAAAAGTCACCGAGGCGGGATTCCGCTATCCGATGATCGTCAAACATCACGATAGTTACGCCAGCGCGGGGATGACGCGCGATAATCGCGTGGCGAACGCGAAACAACTGCGCGTTCAGTTTGAAAAGATGGCATCGCAATACGGAAGCGCGCGCATCGAAGAGTTCATCGATGGGCGCGAGTTTACCTGTCTTGTGGCGGACAATCCCGACAATCTCGACGATCCTTACGTGTACAATCCCGTCGAAGTTATTTTTCAGGAAGGCGAGACCTTCAAGCATTGGGCAATGAAGTTCGACGCCGAAGCATCCGCGGATATGGATCTGGAATTCGTGAAAGAGCCTGCGCTGGCACGCCGCATCAAAAGCATGACGCGCAAGATGTATCTTGCCATGGGTGGGACGGGTTATGGTCGTGCCGACATCCGCATGGATCAAGAGGGCAATCTCTTCATGCTGGAAATGAATCCCAGCCCCAGCGTGCTCAACATGGAAGATGATTACACATCTGGAGACTACATGATGCAGGAGGATCCTGCTGGCACGGAAGGATTTCTCGACCGTATCTTGCGCTCTGCAATTTTGCGTCTGGAGATGCGTCAGGTGCCCGTCCCAGTGCAATTGCCGCGTCGACGCAAACTCCAGCCTGTCGAAGCACGGCGCTAACCTGAGATTCAAAAAAGAAGCGCAGGATTTCCTCCTGCGCATTTTGCTTTTAAATCGAATTGACTCTTTGCCTATCTTGCTTCCCAGCGAAGTTCGGGATAGTTCGTTGAATCGTCGAAAGGCAGGGGGGACGGAATTCCCTTCAATTCTTGATCGAAGTAGGCAACCAAATAATCGTTGAGAATTTCAATCATGCGCTTTCCGTTGATGGGACCTTTGAGCCCCAATTGCGGCGCGAGCGGACTGAGCAATGGGAGGTCGGTAAAATCGTAGTGACGCGTGCCGAGGATGGCGGCGATTCCAACGGGTTCGGTCAATTTCGGCAGGAACGCGTCGAACAGACGGTTGTTTTTGCTGCCTGTGGCTTCGCGCCAGGACTGACTGAAGAAGAACAGGAAAGGCTGCTTCAGCCCGCGCTCCTGCACCTGTTCGGAGACTGGCGTCATGAATAGGTCTTGTGCCAATCCCGCTGTGCAACGTTCATCCGTGCCGCAGAATTGGATGGTCGCGCCGCCGCCAGTGGAATGTCCGAACACCCCGATCCGTGTCAGATCCAGCGCGGCGCGGAAGGGACTGGACGAGTCCTCGTTTTGCTCGGCCATGAAGTCGAGCGCAAAGGAAATGTCACCCGACCATTGATCCACGAGCAGGCGCGCCGCGTCGGTGTAGCCAGGCTCGGGCATGTCTTCTGGAAGCGCGTCGGGATCGTTGAGCGCGACCTCACCGTCGGGGAAGATCGTGACCATCGCGCCGTAGGTGTGTTGCGATGCAACCACCACGTAGCCGTGGCTGGCCAGTTCCACCATTTGGGCGCTGCTCTGCGCGGAGAAACCGTTCCAGCCATGCGAGAAGACGATGACAGGATATGGTTTGGTCTCCGTTGCCAGCGGCGCATCTTGATAGGCGGGTGATTTTGCCAACGTGAGATGATCGAGGAAGAAACGCGGCAGGTTAAGATAATCGGCGATGGCGGGCGCAAAAACGTCCGCGCCGTTCACCCACGGGGCGTGGAAATTGTCCGCAGTTGGCGAGGCGGGATACCAGACCTGGACCATGAACTTGCGCGGCTCATCCCGTCCCGAATAGAGTTCGCGGCGGCTCGCGTCGGTGAGGACAAATGAGCGCGTCCCCACCTGAAAGGGACCAGTCGGGTCGGCAACGCGCGGGACGGGCAGCATGGCGGGTAACGCAGTCGAAACGGCGAGCAGGATGAAGGTCAGGATGGAGGCGGCCGCCCTCCAGCCGCGCGGACGTTCGTTGGCAGAATCCGCTTTGAAGAGGGTGGGAAGGTTTATGGCGGCGATGGCGGCAGTCAATCCATAAAGCGGAATCATCTGCCAGCGATAGCCTTCGAGCCAGAGATGCGCGATGTTGACAATGAGCGCCAGCGGCGGAAGGATGTTGACTATGGCGCGTCGCGTGAAAAACGGTGCGAGCAGAATCGCCGCGAGCAGGCCTGCCAGCAAAATTTCGAGCGGGCGCATTTTAGATTGCCACTCCCATCACCGCCACGAAATGCGCGGCCGCGGCCACCATGACGAAGATGTGCCAGACTTCATGGAAGCCGAACACACCGGGCCAGAAATTGAAGAACTTGGTGATGTAGACTACCGCGCCCAGCGTATAGATGATGCCACCCGCGAGAAGCCAGGCAAATACCCAGGCAGGAAGCGTCGCGAGCATTTGTCCCGCCGCGCCTACACACAGCCAGCCCATCACCACGTAGATGCCAGCGTTCAACCAGCGCGGCGCTTTGATGTAGAAAATCTTGACGATGATCCCGATGAGCGCCAGCGACCAGACGATACTCAACATGCCCCATTTCCAAAATCCATCGAAGGCGTTGACACAGAATGGTGTATACGTCCCCGCGATGAGCAGGAAGATGGCAGAGTGATCGATTTTCCGCAGGATCAACAGCACCTTGTCTTTGGCGCGCACCATGTGGTACGTGGCGCTGGCGGAAAACATGGCGATCAGACTCAGTCCGTAGATCAACAACGAGATGATCTTGGCGGGCGTGCTCCAGCCTACGATAAGCAAGGCGATCAGCCCTGCCAGTGCAAGGATGGCGCCCGCCCAATGGGTCAGGCTGTTTACGGGTTCGCGCAGTTTTTTCAACATGGTTTACCTCTTATAAAAATTTTCTGAGAACCAGCATGGTCGTCTCGATAAAGATGTCATATTCTTCCTCGCTGGATGGGATGGTGGCGATTGTCAGCAATAATTCCAGCGGTTGGATTCTCATCACCAATGACCGCAGGATACGTTCCTCCAATTTGGCTTTGAGTTCGGGCGTCACTAGTTTATGGATCGTCAGTGTGTCGGCGGCTCGCACCAACCAGCGGCGGTCAAAATCATCGTCGCCCGTGAGCAGGCGTTCCCTGCCGAAGGCCGCAAGGATTTTCTGCAACAGGTAGTTGCGCTCCAGTTGAATGACGGGCAGCCGCGGCGAATCAACTTTCACCTGTGCGATGGTTTTGGGCGGACTGTAGCGACTGCCTGGCGTTGAGTAGATCACTACCTGCCATTCCTTGTAGGGAATTTGTATTCTGGCCTGTTTCAACAGACCGCTCTTTTCAAATTTGCCGCCGCGTTTTTCTGCCTGAAGAGCCAGTCGGTTTTCGTGTGCCCTGCTTCGAAAATAGGTAAAGCCGATGACGGCAGCCATCAGGATGAGCACAAATGCCAGTACGATCAAGTTGGCTTCGTCCATTATCCCTCCGCAGTTTTTTGAGCAAGGATCAGCAACAACTCACTCGATTTTAGATCGAGCAACTCGACGCGCGCCTCGAAACCCGCACGGGAGAGCAAGGCGATCACTTTTTCTTTCAGGATGTCTACGCCTTCCGCGGGACTCTCGCCCGTGACGCGATACAGCCATCGAAGGAGTCGATTCTTCGGCCACGCGGCGGGCAGGACGATGAGGCGGCCTCCGTTTCGAAGGACTCTGCGCGCTTCTGAAAGCGTCCGTGCTTCGGCGATGTACGGCGCAGGGAATGTGGCTACGATGGAGTCAAAACTCTCTGTGGCGAAGGGAAGCGCCTGCCCGAGTCCGCCCGCCAGATTGGGCTGCGCGTAGCCAGATTGGAGGAGCCGTCGGTGGGCGAGGTGGGACATTTGCGAGGATTCGTCCAGGCCGAACGCGGCCAGCCCGAGGTCCAGAAAGATGCGTTGCAGGTGTCCAGGGCCGTGACCGAGTTCGAGGACGCGCGGCCCGTGGAGATGCGGAATGACCGTTTTCGTCCACTCGATCCACTGACCGAAGGAGACGATCCACGCGACCAGATCGTAAGTGAAGGCCAGGCCGTGGTAGAGGTATTGAAAGAAAAAATCGAGGAAGCGTGTGATCAGGCGCATGATAAAAAACAAGGGTTTGACGGCTGTCAAACCCTTGTTACATTCGGCGGTTGGTTAGATCGCCACTTCTTCTTCTGTCTTCTTGGGTTTGCGGACGGCGTCGAGTGCGGTCTTGCCGCGCGTCTTGACATCGCTGACGATGGTTTCGCCGCGAGCTTTGAGTTGCTTCGCCAGTTCATCAGCGCGGGCGCGGGCTTCGGCCGCGGCGGCTTCGGCTTTCGCCAACGCTTCTTCGGCGGAGGCAGAGGCTTTGTCGCGCAGTTCGATGCTCTTGTCCTTGATAAGGGCGCGGGTCTCTTCGCCAGATTGCGGGGCGAACAGCAGGGATACAACCGCTCCCGTCAGGCCGCCGACGATAAAGCCGACGAGGAAGGCTCCAAATTCATCTCGATCAGACATGGTATGCTCCTTTTCTGATTATTTTCTTTTTAGTCCCATCAATTCTATCACACGTTGTAAACCAGCTAAATAGCCGTTGAGTTTGATGACGGGCTGGACAACGTTCTCGCCAAGAAATTCCGCAGTGCCGCGCAGGTTGTTGACGGTTTCGGTGGTAGCCGCGAGGATCGGGCGAACTTCGTTTTGCAGGAGGTTAATGAGGCTGGCAATCTGCACAATAAGCACGATCAACGCGACGCCGATAAGCAGGGATTCGAGCGCCATGAAGATGAGGAAGATATCGCGTATGCGTCCCACCTGTTCAGCAGCGGTCTCGGGGCGGAGTAAAAAATAGATGACTGTGACGATGCCCGCCAGCAGGAGCAGGAGAAAAACAACACCCCAGATGACAATGGTGCGTTGCTGTTTTTCGGCTTCGCGTTTGGCTTCCAGTTGTTCAGGCGTTAATTCGGGAGTGGGTTCGGGAGTTGCCATGTGTCTATTATAGCATCAGATTTTCTGGAAATGACGCGCAGTCAGGATGGCTTCCAGCACACCTCCGCCGACGGCGAGGGCTTTGTCGGAGACGAGGCGACAAAGTACGGGATCGTCGCGAGGGTCCACGTCGCCGAGTTTGAGGCCGCGGGTCACGTCCATGCCATCACGAAGGAGTCCACGCAGGACGCCCTCGAATGGACTGTGAATTTCAGATTTTCGATTTTCGATTTTCGATTGAATCTCGGCAATGAGTTGACCCGCTTCGAGATGGTCACCGATTGTAGAATGGGCAATGAGGACTCCGTTGTCATTCGAACGTAAAACGCGACGCGGGTCGCCTTCGGGCTGACCGCTGTCGGATGCGGATTCTCCCTGCCAGAGGACGCGTCCCAGCGTGTGGCCGCGGCGCGTCTCGATGACGGCGTGGCAATCGCGCGGGGCCAAGAATCCAGGCCCAAGTCCAACGTGAAGCGGGACAGGGACGGGGATGGGTTGGGGACGGGATTTGGTGAGGCGGGCGTCAATAACGGCGTAAAACGTAAAACGTAAGAGGATGTCCGCATTGGGGTCAGCCAGTACGGGGATTTCGCCGCGGGAGAGAGTGGACTCAACCTGGTCAGGTGTGACGAGGCGCGCGGTGACGTCTTCGACGGTGGTTTGTCCATCATAGACCGCCTCCGAAAACGAGACGGAACGTCGCACAGCGAGTGGACGCGGCAACTCGGTGATGACGACGCGAAATCCCGCGTGATGCAATCGAAGCGCGACACCGCTGGCGAGATCGCCGCCGCCGCGCAGGAGGATGAGTTCGTTCATGGTTTAGTGACAGGTTCCTGGAGCAAGTGTCCAAAGGCATAGAGGGTGACGTAGACGAAGAGGAAGAAGCCTGCGAAGATGATGGTGAATCCAATGGAGCGGAGACTGGGGTCTTGCGCGCCTGAGACAAATTGGCTGGCAATTTCGAGAGGATCGGTGAAAATGTCCCACGAGTTCCAGCGGATGAAGCGGCCGATGTACACGCCGACACTGCTGAGCATGGAGACGATAAATACCATGATCCAGCCTGTCCAGCGGCCAAATTCACGGTGGACGATATCCTGCATGAGGTAAAGCGAGACCACGCCGAGTAGCATGCCCGTCCACGAGAACCACATCAGCATCATCACGTCGAACCAGATCGGTACGTCGGCGCGCGGGTCGGCGAGATGCTTGAAATCGGTGATGATGTAGGGCGCGTTGGGGAGAAAGATGATCCAAACGAAGGCAATGAAGGGGATGACGATGTAAAGCCACTTGCGTCCCAGTGAGAGAACCCAGGCGAAATAGGCCGCGCCGAGCGGAATCCAGGCGAGAAAGAGATTCCAGGTTAGAAATCGGAAACCGTCTTCTTCGTACCAGAATCCGCGGAAGCGATAGAGCGCAACAGACAGGACGCTTGCACCGCCAAGCAGGAAGAAAATGGCGAGACGGTAACGGTAGGATTTGACGAGGTTGTAGAGATTGTTCATGGGGATATTAAATCACAGAATGCAGAAGGCAGAGGGTTAGAGGTTGGATGTGAGGAATTGTTGCAGGATTGGATTGACTTCCTCAGGTTTTTCATAATGCGGGATGTGGCCGCAGTTTTCGATGACGTGGAATTGCGCGTGGGGGATGACCGCGCGGAGAATCTCGCTGTGTGCGAATGGGACGGTGGTATCGTTTCTTCCCCAGAGGAGGAGCGTCGGCTTTTGCAGTTGCCCCACGCGCTGGTAGGTTTCGTAGAACGAATCCAGCATCCCGTTTCGGATGGTGGACAGGATGGCGCTCTTGAACCCTTTGATTCTCATCTGCGGTTTGTATTGGCCGATGAATTGCTCGACCAGCGCGGGATCGTAAAAATCCGAGGCGATTCCCTTGAGCAGGCTTCCGTCTCCTGCAAGACCGAAAACGATATCGGGCAGGATGGGGAGTTTTGCAAGTCTGAGAATTGGCGAAAGTTCAATCGTCTTCGTGCCCGCGGGATCGATCAGGATATGGCTTTTGACGCGGTCGGGATATTGATTCACGAAGGCAGCGCTGACGGGTCCGCCCATGGAAAGCCCCGCGAGATGGACGGGTTCGCTAATTTCCAGCGCGTCGAGCAAATCTTTCAGTTGCCGCACGAACAGGTGGATGTCGTAGCGGACGCGCGGCCTGTCTGAAAGTCCGCGCCCAAACAGGTCAAAGCGCAGGACGCGGTAGCCAGATTTCGCGAGGAAGTCGAAGGTGGGGTCCCAGATGAAGTAGGGGACGGAGAATCCGTGGACGAGGATGACCGACCCCACCCCCGGCCCCTCCCCAAATGTGTACATTTGGGGAGGGGAGCGGAGTTCGTAATGGCAGATTCCATCCGAAAGGCGGATGAACGCTCCGTCCGCTTTAGCGCGGATGGAATCGGTCAATTCTTCGGTTTCGTTGAGGTTGGGGAATACCATATTAATTTGGCACACGGCTCTCACGGATTACGCGGGCAAACACGGAACTTTAAAGAATCCGTGCAAATCTGTCTAATCCGCGTAATCTGTGTACAAGGAAATTAGATCTTCCCAAGCCCGCGCAGGACGCGCTCAGGCGTAAGCGGAAAATCGTCGAACCAGACTCCCGTCGCGTCATGGACAGCCGCCGAAATGGCCGCGGTAGTCGGCAGGAAGGGCAGTTCGCCCAATCCGCGCGCGCCCCAGGGGCCGTTCGGGTCGGGGACTTCCACGATGACCGATTCCACTTTTTCGGGAATGTCGAGAATCGTGGGAATTAAATAGGTACTGAATTGATTCGCAAGGATGCGCCCGTCTTTCACCTTCAAATCTTCCATCAACGAATATCCCTGCGCCTGCACCACCGCGCCTTCGATCTGTCCCTCCACGAGCATGGGATTGATGGCCTGTCCAACATCATCCGCGGCGACGACGCGCAACACGCGTATCTGTCCCGTTTCGGTATCCACTTCCACTTCCACGGCCTGCGCCGAGTAGGCGTAGGCAAAATTCGGCATGGCGTGTCCCGTCTCTTTTTCAAACGGCGTTGTCTTTGGCGCGAGATATTTATACTCCGCGATGGCGGGGCGTTCCTCCGCCTCCCACTTTTTCAGCGCCGCCTCCGCCGCACCTTTGATGGCGTT
>QZIJ01000091.1 GCA_003598975.1 Anaerolineaceae bacterium
TCTGCTATACATCGCGCAAGCCGTCCCGCTTCGCATCCTCGCCGCGCTCGCGCTGGCACTGCTCCTCAACCGTCCGCGCAAAGGAATCGGCGTCTATCGCGCCGCGGCCTACCTTCCCACCGTCATCCCTGACGCGGCGTATGCCCTCACCTGGACATGGATCCTCAATCCGATCTACGGGCCGCTCAACCTCGTCCTTGCCGCGCTCGGGTTGCCGACTCCCGCCTGGCTTGCAGACCAGGATTGGGCATTGCGCGGACTCGTGTTGATGTCACTCTTTCAGATCGGCGAGGGATTCGTCATCCTGCTGGCAGGCCTGCGTCATATCCCGCGCGAATACTACGAAGCCTCCCGCGTCGACGGTGCGAGCGGCGTCCAACAATTCTTCTCCATCACCCTGCCCCTGCTCAGTCCGTGGCTCATCCTGCTCAGCATCCGCGACATCGCGCTCTCCTTTCAAAGCACCTTCACCCCCGCCTATCTGATGACGCGCGGCGGCCCCTACTACGCCACCTTCTTCGCCCCGCTGATGATCTACGAGGAAGCCTTCGACAACTTACACTTCGGGATCGCCTCCGCGCTGATGCTGGTGGTTTTTGTCGCGACCTTGCTCCTCTCCCTGCTGGCGTATTTTGTATTTGAGGAATCGGGATTGGATGCAGACTAACCGCCCCGCCTCCTTCCTGACCCGCCACCTGCTCCCGTTACTGATGACGGGACTCTTCCTCCTGCCCCTCATCTGGATGGTCTCTGCCTCCCTGCGCGTCGCGGGGACGCCTCCCTCCCCGACCCTCGAACTGATTCCCCATCCGTGGACGTTTGCCAACTACGCGCGCATCTTCGAAATCCTCCCGTTCGGACGCTACCTGCTCAACTCGCTCTTCGTCGCGTTGACGGGCATCCTGCTCACACTGCTGACGGCTTCGTGGGCTGGCTTCGGGATGTCACAACTCGGTCCGCGCGCCCGCTTCCGACTGCTGGTTCTCTCCATCATCCTGCTGATGATTCCCGTCACCGCACTGTGGCTGGCGCGCTTCGTCTTCTTCGCGTGGATGGGAGTCAGCAACTCGCACTTCGCCTTGATCGCCCCTGCGCTGATGGGATCGAGTCCGCTCTTCATCCTGCTCTTCTATTGGAACTTCCGCCGCATCGACCGCGCCGTTTTTGAGTCCGCGCAATTGGATGGGGCCAGCCTGCTGAAAATCTGGTGGCATATCGCCCTGCCGCTGGCGCGTCCCGCGCTGATGGCAGTCGGAATGCTGGCTTTCTTCTTTTACTGGAACGACTTCATCAATCCGTTGCTTTACCTCCGCTCACAGACTCTCTACACCCTGCCCGTCGGCCTGCTCCAACTCCAGGAAATGGACAAAACCAATTGGCCGCTCCTCATGGCCGCCTCCGTGGTGATGACTGTTCCCGCGGTGGCTGTCTTTGCCGCGTTACAGCGTACTTTATTGTGGTGGGAGATGGAGTGAGGCAAGCCGCTTGACTCTTCTAGTCACAAAGTGTACAATTTGTACATCTTGTACATCAGAAGGAGACAAAATGCCTACTTTAACAGTTCAAAGCGGTGAAGCGCGTGCCAAATTTCGTGACCTGCTCGACCAGGTAATGGCTGGAAAGGATGTCATCATCCAACGTAATGGAAAAAATGCGGCTGTCTTGATTCCTGCGTCAGATTATGAGGAATTGCGCGGCCAATCATCGAATCCGCGCGCCATCCACGAGGCAGCGGTTCCATATAAAACGGTGAAAGTCGGGCCAGCCATCATCAACGCTGAGGAAAATACAGCCACTATCCCGCTCGATTTTTACAATGCCCTGATCGAAAAACGCGAGGAACTCTTCAACGTGATCCGCGAGATACAGGATAATGCGCCAGACCTGCCTGAAGAGGAAATTCAGGAAATCGTTGAGGATGCAATTCGAATAGTGAGGGCAAAAAATGCGGCGAGCGGTTCTTGACACCAACGTGATCGTCAGCAGCGTCATCAGCAGAAAAGGCGCTCCTTTTCAATTGATGGAAGCCTGGGAAAAAGGTGGATTCCAACTGGTTACTTCAGAGAAAATCATCGAAGAAACGATTCGGGTCATTTCTGAACCACGTGTAAAAGATAGGTTTCACATCACCGATGAGCGCATCCAACGCTTGAAAAAATCCCTGACTAAAAATGCCGTTTTTGCGTTTGGAGAAGCCGACGTTACTGGTACGATTCCAGATGATCCAAGCGATGAAAAATTCCTTTCAGCCGCGATCCTTAAAAAAGCATCTTTCATTGTCTCAGGCGACAAGCATTTGCTGGACTTGAAAAACTTTCAAGGCATCACCATCCTCATGCCGCGCCAGTTTCTGGATTCACTCGATGCGGAATAATTCCATCCACTGGAGTTGAACATGCAACGCCTCTTGCTTTTATCCCTCCTGACTGTTTTCTTGAGCGCCTGCGCCGCGCCAATGACTAGTACGCCCATTCAGACTTCGGAGGTTCATACCACCTTCACGGCCACTTTGCCACCGCTGAGTGAAACGCCAACCCTGACCCCGCTCCCGAAAGCAACCGAGGATCCATATATCTGGCAGTTGGTGGGAGAGAATGGAGAGATGGCTCAAAGAATGATTGATACTACTCTTTGGCCAGGGACGGAGGGGGAACAGCAGTTTGCGGTAAACCCAGAAACTGCGGGGCAGTTGCGACGGGCGATTTTGATGCATATTTTTGCAATTAACTGGGCTACTGATGAGGTATTTAAGGCACGATATCCAAAATTTGAAAAATGGGAAGAGGCAATAGACGCAGATCCAGATAAACTGTGGGATATTTATTTGGATGAGCCACATCCGACAGACTATACGACCGGAGCGTGGGGAGGAGTACAACCTGTGAAGGTAAAACAGCCGGTATCGTTAAAGAGTGTGAGTCTGGAGTTGGTGGCGCCGGAGAAAGCCAGACCGTTGGTGGATAAGAAGGGTGGATTTACGGAACAACATGCTTATTTCGCTTATCAATTGGAAGTTGTGAGTGGACCAGAAGGGGAGCCGATGGTGCAGATGAACTTTACTAACTCGGCTATGGGCGATGACCCAACTTACGGTTGGACGGCTATTAGACAAGAGGCAACGCTTGAATCTAATGCGCGCATGTGGCAGATGGGGCTGAATATGTTTGAACAGTATGCCGGATGGATGGCAGGGGGATTTGGGGGAGATGAAGAAACACGTGTGATTATGAGTAGGGGAGCTTTGTCAATTGATACAACGCAGAATTTAGGAGGGTTAACAAAGAGAGATTTTGATAACTGGGCAAAGGGGGAGGAGTTTGTGATGCCGAGGTAGAGTGGGAAGCGTTGATTTGACCAAGTAGTTGTGGGATGATGGGGGTTAGAGTGTAGCTGGAAACAGCGGTGAGACTGTTTCCAAAAGTCACGCTATAATCCGCCTTCAAGAGGTACTTCATGGAAGAATCCTGCTTCATCTGCCGCAAACACAATGGACAAGAACCCGCCCCGCCTGGCGGCTACATCTACGAAGACGCGCACTGGATGGTCTGCCACGCGCCGGGGAAACTGGGTCCGCTGGGGACGCTGTTCATCGAGTCACGGCGGCACTTTCTCACCTACGCCGAAATGACAGATGAGGAGGCCGCGTCATTGGGTGAGGTTCTGAAAAAGACCTACGCCGCGCTGATCCTTCACACGCAAGCCGAACGCATCTACCAACTGTCCACGATGGAGGGCGCGCCGCATTTCCATTGCTGGATCGTCCCGCGCCACAAGGAGGTCACCGAGCGCGGACTCAAATTCCTCGCCCGCGACGATTCCTGCGATGACGCGGATGCCGCCGCGTTGGCGGAGAAAATTCGCGAGGCGATGAACTTGTAGAACGAAATAATATTTCGTTCTACCATATCCCTATGCTCGGACAACTCACCATTCACCTTCATCTTCCTGCCTGTTCATCGCTCAAAGAAAAACGCGGACGGCTCAAGCCGCTCATTGCGCGTTTGCACAAGGAATTCAACGTCTCGGTGGCGGAGATGGATTTGCAGGACAAGTGGACCGAGGCCGTCATTGCCTGCGCACTGGTCAATTCCGACGCGGTTGTGGTTCGCCAATCCCTGCAAAGTGTGGCAAAATGGGTGGAATCCCATTGGACAGATGGGGATGTGATCGAACAGAAAATCGAAATTCTGTAGAGGCAGTTCTGTGTGACTGCTCAGCCAAAGGGCGGACGCGTAGGTCCGCCCCAATAGGTTTGGAGGAAAAATGGATTTGGGATTGAAAGACAAAATCGCCCTCGTCACTGGCTCATCCCGCGGATTGGGCTACGCCACTGCGTTGGCGCTGGCAAAGGAAGGTTGCAAAGTTTCCATCAATGGGCGGGATGAAGCCAAAATAAAAAGCGCGGCCGAGAAACTAAGCAGGGAAACTGGCGCGCAAGTCATCGGGTTGGCAGGCGACGTCGGCCTGCGCAATGTGCCCGCGCAACTGGTCGCGCAGACCGTGGAAGCATTTGGCAGGTTGGACATTCTCGTCACCAACTCGGGCGGGCCAAAACCTGGTACGTTTGAATCCCACGATGAAGCCAATTGGCAGAACGCCATTGACCTGTCGCTGATGAGCCACGTCCGCCTGATACGCGCCGCCCTGCCTCACCTGCGAAAATCGTCCGCGGCCAGCGTGTTGACGGTCACGTCGTATTCGGTCAAGCAACCCATCCCCAATCTGGTGTTATCGAACAGCGTCCGCGCCGCCACGGTGGGACTAACCAAGTCTCTTGCGTTGGAACTCGGACGCGACGGGATTCGTTTCAATTCCATCCTGCCAGGCTGGACGGAGACGGAACGCGTCGGAGAGCTGATGACGGCTCGGGCAACCGCGAACCAGACCTCGGTCGAGGAGGAGACGCGCAAACAGTCGGAGCAGAGTCCGTTTGGTAGAATGGGGCGCCCTGAAGAGTTTGCCAACGCGGCCGCGTTCCTCGTCTCGCCTGCCGCGTCGTACATCACGGGCGTCATGCTCAACGTGGACGGCGGGATGTACAAGGGCACATTTTGATTTACGATTGGAGAATTTATGAGTAAAACCATTTGCCTGAATTGCGAACGCACCGAGCAGGAGACGCCGTTG
Source organism: Anaerolineaceae bacterium (assembly GCA_003598975.1). Classification (GTDB taxonomy): domain Bacteria; phylum Chloroflexota; class Anaerolineae; order Anaerolineales; family Villigracilaceae; genus Denitrolinea. Next base: position 5,128 of record QZIJ01000091.1, read on the forward strand.
CTGATGCTGACGTTTAAAGACGAGACAAAATTTATCTGCGCGCAATGCCTGCCCACGCTGATCCACAAACCACATCTGTTGGTGGAAAAACTGCCAGGCTTCGACCCATCCAATATTCCGCCGCACGAGCACTAACTTTCAACCGTATCAATTTTAGACCTTCAACTCAATGAACAAACTTTCCCGCGTCAGTAAAAACTCGCTAATCGTCGCGGCGTTCTTTTTCCTCGACAAAATCCTGGCCTTCGTGCGGACGAGCATCATCTCGCGCCAGTATTCCGATGAAGTGCATATGCTGGATACATTCCACGCGGCTAACAACCTGCCCGATGTGCTCTTCGCGCTCATCTCTGGCGGCGCGCTGGCGATGGCCTTCATTCCGCTCCTCACCGAGTACCTGACAACCAAAGACCGCGCCGCCGCCTGGGACCTGTTCTCGCGCGTCGCGAACGTGGCTTTTCTCGTCACAGGCGGGATCGCGATCCTCATCGCCATCTTCGCGGAAACCATAGTGAAAGCCGAGATCGGTATTGCGCCCGGCTTCGGCGCGGAGCAACGCACTCTGTTGGTCGAGTTGATGCGCCTCAACCTCATCGGCACGATCATCTTCTCCATCAGCGGCCTGGTGATGGCAAGTTTGCAGGCTAACCAGCATTTCGTCCTGCCCGCGCTCGCGCCCGCCATGTACAACATCGGCCAAATCTTCGGCGCGGTGTTCTTCGTCCCGCGTTGGGGCATTCACGGACTCGTCTACGGTGTCATCCTCGGCGCGGCCATGCACCTGCTCATCCAAATCCCCGCGCTCTTCAAATTCGGATTCAAATGGACTCCCGCCCTCGACATCCGCCATACAGGACTGATCGAAGCCCTCAACCTCATGGCGCCTCGTCTCCTGACGATGGGCGGGATCCAGCTCATCGTGCTGGCGCGCGACAACCTCGCTTCGCGTCTCGACCAGGTGGGGGCGGTGACCTCCCTCACCTCCGGCTGGATGATCATGCAGGTCCCTGAGACGATCCTCGGGACAGCCATCGCGACCGCCATGCTCCCCACCCTCTCCGAGTTCGCGGCGCGCGGGAATTGGGCTGGATTCCGCGACACGATCGAACGTTCCCTTCGGGTTTTGATCGCGCTCTCCCTGCCCGTCGCGGCAGTGATGGCCGCGGGCATCGCGCCCCTCGTCCGCGCCATCTTCGATTTCGACGAGCCCATGTCTCAACTACTGACATGCACCACGCGCGCCTACCTGCTCACGTTGACTGGTTACGTTATCCACGAGGTGGCCGTGCGTTCATTCTACGCGCGCAAAGAGCCGTGGTATCCCTTCTTCGCGGTATTGATTCGCCTGGTCATTTTCCTCGGTATCAGCATCACCGGCGTGACATTGTTCAGCGAGATTGGTGCGCCAGTGATCGCTTTCGCGGAAATTGCATTGCTCATCGAGGCCATCATCCTCTTCATCTGGCTCTCGAATCGGACGCATGAACCCATCCACGTGGGTAGTTCGGTGACGCGCGGGCTGGTGGCGACGCTCATTGGCGGCGCGGCCGCCTACAGTCTCGCGTGGGGCGTGCCCGGAGGGGCAGTCGTCACCGCGCTGCTGGGGATGTCCGTGGGTGGGATCATTGCCCTCGCCATCGTCTGGAAGGATGTCCGCCTGTTATTGCATTTGTGAAAACTAAATTAGAAACCAGGATTCTTAGAGAAGCCTGGTTTCTGCCGGAGTATAATTATTCCCATGTCTGATCCAACCCTTGAAACAACACAGGAGAGCCAGCCGGCTCCCAAAAAGAAATTTCGCCGGAATTGGCGCGGTTTCCTGCTTGGGACCCTGGCGCTGATCGTTATCGTCGGCCTCGGCGCGTTCGCGGGCTACCAGCAGGCCATCGGCGACCGAGTGGATGCCCAATCGCAGGTGATGTCGCAACAATTGACCGAGCAGTACGCGCTGGCCCTGCTGGATATTGCCTCAGGCCGTTATGGCACCGCGCAGGAACGACTGGAATTCATCATTGAAAATAATCCATCCTTCCCCGAGGCCAGCCAGAAACTGGCCGAGGTGATGGTACTGGCGGCCATTCCCACCGCCACCCCTCTGCCAACGGTGACGCCCACACCCGATCTGAGCGGCGTGGAGGAAATTTTCCAGCGCGCGCTTCAGGCCGTCAACAGCCTGGATTGGCCGAACGCGATTGCCAACCTGGATACCCTGCGCCGAAAAGATCCCACCTACCGCGCCGCCGAAGTGGACGGGATGTATTACTTCTCGCTCCGCAATTATGGCTACGATCTGATCACCAAACAGGGCAATCTCGAGGGCGGCATCTATCAATTGACTCTGGCCGAGCGTTTTGGCCCGCTGGACAGCACTGCCAACGGATTGCGCGAGGGCGCGCGGATGTACGTGCTTGGCGCAAGTTTCTGGGACCTGGATTGGAAGAACGCCGTCCTCTACTTCTCGCAGTTGTACGCGGGTTGGCCCCAAATGTGGGACGGCACCATGACCGCCAGCGAGCGCTATCGCGTAGCTTCGATGCGTTACGGTGACGAACTTTTTGGACAAGAGCAGTGGTGCGCGGCCTACCAGCAATATCAAAACGCCCAGACGCTTGGCAACCTGGATGAAATCAGCGCGAAGAACGCCTATCAGTCCTTGATCAAGTGCAATCCGCCCGCGCCGGTCATTCCCACCGAACCGCCAACAGAGGCTCCGACAGAACCTCCCTCACCTTGATCCCATGGATAATCCCCCTGTCTGGGCGTTGACGCTGGTCTACTGGCTGCACATGCTGGCCACCGTGGCGTGGATCGGGGGGATAGTTTCCATTTCCATCCTCGTCCTGCCCGCGGCGCACAAAAGCCTGAAGCCCGTTGACCTGCTGGCCTTCATCGAAGCCATGCAAAAAAGGCTGGAGCCACTGGCCTGGTTCAGTCTCGGCTTGCTCATCGCTACGGGGCTGTTCCAACTCAGCGCCAATTCGCACTACAACGGTTTCTTCGATGTCAGCACGCAGTGGTCGTTGGCAATTCTCGTCAAACACGGGCTGGTGGTTGTGATGGTGGTCGTCAGCGCGGTGCAGACGTGGGAAGTGCTTCCCGCCATCCGCCGCACGTTGATGCGCCGCGAAAAGGGCGCGAGCGAGGAGGAGATCGTCAAGTTGCAAAAGCGCGAAGAGCGCCTGTTGCGGATGAATTTCATCCTATCCATTTTGATCCTTGGCGCAACGGCGCTGGCGAGAAGTGCGTAGTAAGTAAAACATAAAACGAGACTCGTTGAGGGTCTCGTTTTATGTTTTACGAAATACGTTTTAGATCGTCAGCACTTGCCTTGCAGGGACTCCCGTCAAATCATACGCCATTGCACCTGTAATCCTCACTGGCACGATTTCGCCTACTTCCAGTTTCTCTTCCACAAAAACCATCCCGTCAATTTCGGGCGCGTCGCGGTAGGAACGACCGATGGATACGCCGTCGTTATAGCCCTCGACAAGGACGTCCAGCGTTTTGCCAACGTAGGATTGATTCACCTGCAGGGATACACCTTGTTGGATTTCCATAAAGCGTTCATATCGTTCCTGCTTGACCTCGGGCGGGATTGGGTCTCCGAGCGGCTCGGAACTCGTCCCTGGCTCGAACGAAAATTGGAACGCGCCCGCGCGGTCAAAGCGGACATCGCGAAGAAACTCCTCCAACGCGCGGAATTCCTCCTCTGTCTCGCCGGGATAACCGACGATGAACGTACTGCGAATGGCGATATCGGGCATCTTGGCGCGCATCTTCTCCAGCGTTTTGTGAACCCACTCCATGTTGGACGGACGCTTCATGCGATATAAAGTCTTCGGATGCGCGTGCTGGAGAGGCATATCCAGATAATGCAGGATCTGTTTGGAGGAAGACATCACATCGATCAGTCGGTCAGTGACGTAGCCAGGATAGGCGTACATGACTCGGATCCAATCCAGATCGGGAACGGATGTCGCCAATTTTTCCAGCAGGATAGCCAGCCCGTCCTTCATCCCCAAATCGTGACCGTAATCCGTCGTGTCCTGCGCAAGCAGGATCAACTCGCGTACGCCCGCGTCGCGCAGACGACGCGCCTCGTCGAGGATGGTATCCATCGGACGCGAGACGGCCGTCCCTTTGATGAGCGGGATGGCACAGAACGCGCAGGGACGGCGGCACCCGTCCGCCACCTTGAGATAGGCCGCGGCGCCGAACACGTTAGCTCGGACAGTATCCGCCTCATCGGTCCCGACCGTGGCGGCCTCGGGCAGGTGATACAGCGGCTGGGGATGAGACGTCTTCCGCAGATCACGCACCACTTGCAGGATGTCCATCCAGCGACGTGTGCCGAGAATCCCATCTACACCGGGGACCTGCTGGGCGACATCCATGCCATAGCGCTGGGTGAGACATCCCGCCGCGATCAACACCTGGCCACTGCGTTTTGATTTTGCCAGTTTGCGCAATTCGCGAATGGACTCGTCGCGCGCCGAGCCGATGAAGCCGCACGTGTTGACGATCAGCACGCTGGCGCGCGAGGGTTTGTCCACCGACTGATACCCGTCACGGACGAGCAACTGCGCCATCGAATCGGAATCGACTGTGTTTTTCGAGCAACCGAGAGAGACCAAATGAAACGTATTCTTTACTTTTGTCATAAACGGTAAATCCAATTTAAGGAGCAGGTGTACGCGTGGGAGTCGCGGTCTGCGTGGGGGTTGGCGTGAGGGTGGGAGTGAGTGTGATCGTGGGCGTGGGACCAATGGTGGCCGTAGGCGTGATGACGCCCTCGGTGCGATAGATCAGGTTGACCACTTCACCATAGCGACCCAGCAAACCCATGTCACGCAGGTTATATGTCACGCGCAGGGCTGCGCCGTTGCCTGCCAGGATTTCGATTTCATTGGCCGCCTCGAAAGGATAGGCCGTGCCCGGGGTGACGCGCCCGTCGAACACCACCTCCCCATCCGAGGTCACGCGCAGGTACGTCCGCTCGATGGCGATGATGTTGATCTGCACGTTCACACCCTCGGGAATCGTCGGCAAGCCAGCGGGCGTTTCGAACGCGGCCAGCGTGGCCGTCACATTTCCCAGATCGAGCAATTCGGATGTCGGAGCGAAAGTGCCGAGAGGCGCCAGCGAAGGCTCCAACAAAACATCAATCATCGGCGGTGCGGTGGCCTCAACCTGTGCGCCCGTCTTGATGACATATTGCACGCCCCAAACCGAAAACACGATGATCGCTAAAACCAACCCAATTGCGGCAAAGTCGGCCACCATGAACCCGCGCAAGGGCGGCACGCTGGCGGGTGCACTCGGCGCGGGACGTCCGCGCGCACCGGGCGGCAGGGGATGCCGCTCGCGATGCCACACCTGCAACACATCTGCAAAATTCAACAGCAGGGCATCCACATCCAAATCCAAAAACGCGGCGTAATTGCTCAACATGCCGCGCGTCTGCACCGCGGAGGGCAGGCCGCCAAAATCGCCCCGTTCAAGCGCCTGCAAATAATGGGCGCGCAAATGGATGTGCCGTTCGATCTCCTCGCGCGTCAGGTTGAGCGTCTCGCGGCGCTCACGCAATTGCGCGCCGATCTCGGCGAACATCTCATCTGAGGAACGGGCGCGCAAATTGTCTGCAGGTGGATTGGATTCGACCTCGGGACTGGGCGACTCGTCCATCTCTTGTGCAGCCTCTTCCCCCTCCGCTTCTTCCATGGCTTCGGTCGGCCGCGGCTTCGAGACGCGTATCCCCGCCCCCGCGAGGAGACGCGCCCATCCGCTCGGACGAGGCTCGTCCGCTTCGACAGTTTCCTTCGGTTGTGTGATTTCGATTTCGGGAGGAACTTCAATCAGCGGCGCGGCTATCGGCGCTTCTTCGACCGCCTGGTTTTCGAGGAGGCTTTTTTTTTATCGTCTTTTTTCGCCTTCGCCGACGATGTCGCGGTGGATTTCGCGACCGCCTTCGGTTTGGCCGTCTTCGGCCTGGGTGCCTTTGCGGTGGCCGCGGGTTTCTTCTTCGTGGAGGGTTTTCGGACGCGCGTCGGCTCGGATTCTGGCTCGGACATGGCCGCGGGCACCTTGTCCATCACGGGTTCGGGTGCAGGTTCCTGTGCGGGCGCAGAGTCGCTCTCAGCCGCGGGTTCTTCGGAGACGGAACGTCTCAGCAGGCGCGCCCAAAACGGACGGCGGATCGGCTTCTCGTCCGCGGGCGAGGCGGGTGGAGTCGGCTCAGTCACCGGCACGGGAGGCGGAGTCTCCTCGACAGGCGCGGAGACAGCGAGCGGCAAATCCACCGAATCTTCCTCGCTCAGTTCCTGCATGGCGGCGTCGAGATCGAGGCCGAGATAATCGGCATAGAGACGCAAAAATCCTCGGCTCTGCGCGGCGGAGGACATGACAGAATAATTATCCGATTCCAGCGCCTGCAAATAATAGGAGCGGACGCGGGTGGCTTCTGCAGCCTTGTCGAGGCTGATCTGACGCGAAGTGCGGATTCTTTTCAGCCGTTGTCCGATGGTTTCCATGGTTTCGGGCATATCGAAAGTTTACCACAATCAGAGAGAAACCCGTTTTCTTGAAGAAAACGGGTTTCTAATTTTGGCTACTCCGCGGGTGTTTCGGGGGCGGCTTCGGTTTGTTCTACAACAAGAGCCTCGGTCTCGGCTTTGGGTTTGGATTTCCTGGCCCTGGCTTTCGGCTTCTCTTCCTCTTCCGTCTCTTCGCCTTCGCGATGGACAGTGATCTTGATCTCGGGCACGAGGTCCATCGTCAGGCGGATGTGGGCGGTGAATTCGCCAATCTCGCGGATGGGTTGCATGTCCACTTGCTGGCGTTTGACCTCGAAGCGGACTTTCTCGCTGAGGGCGGTGGCCACATCCTGCGTGGTGATCGAGCCGTACAGTTTGCCCGTCTCGCCGGCTTTGACGATGAAGTCCAGGGCAACCCCATTGATCTGTTCGGACAGGCCTTTGAGCTCCTCGTTCAGTGTGGAGCGGCGGATTTCCGCCTGGCCTTTGATCTTTTCGATCTGCTTGAGCGCACCCGCGGTGGCGAGCACGGCCAATCCTTGCGGGATGAGGAAGTTGCGGCCGTAACCATCGGCGACCTTTTTCACATCGCCAGCGCGACCCAGTTTGTAAACGTCCTTGAGGAGCATGACTTTCATTTTGAATCAAGCCCTTTCTTTGAAGAATGTCAGGGTGAAGGGTACCACGCCCTGCGGGGTCGGATTTTACCAGAGGAAGTGCGTCTTGCCAATTGAAAAGCAGATATCCAAAACCAAGGAGAACTCGTGCGACAGAATCAAAAGACCCGCTCTCGCGGGTCTCCTCTGGTGCCGAAGGAGGGACTTGAACCCTCACGACCTTGCGGCCACTAAGCCCTGAACCTAGCGCGTCTGCCAATTCCGCCACTTCGGCTTGAAGTGCCTGCCTATTTTATCCGAATCAGACTTTTTGTCAATGCGTCTGAAAAAAAATCCCGCTCATTTTTTGATTCAGAATCCACAACAGGCACACATCACTGGAACAAAAGATGTTCCGTCCTCGTCACACACACATCCCTTTCATAACTGTATGGCAGACTCATTACAGTCCAGAAAGGAAGTGATACTTTTTTTGCCAGAAATCGTTAAACTGTTTAAAGAAAGGAGACACCATGTTAATCATCCTTGCAGTCTTGATCTGCCTTGCCCTGCTCGCCTTCGTCAGCGGTGACTGGTACCTATCCCAGTTCAACGCCGACGAGTTGAGCGACATGGGTGTCCAGAAACGATGACACCCGGCCATCCCTTTCCCTAGCCCGATGCGGACAATCAAACGCGTCGGGCATTTTTGTTTAACAAAAAAAGTCTCCGTGCGCATGGCAGGAGACTTTTCACCGGTGAAAAAATCGGTCAACTCAGGCGGGCAAGCAGATCGTTTGCTTCGATCAGCAGGTATTCCACCCCGTCCATCTTGAACTCGGTACCCGTGTACTTGGCAAACAGCACCTTGTCCTTGGGCTTGACTTTGATGGACTCATCGTCGCCAATGGCAACGACCTGTCCCGTTTGCGGCTTTTCTTTCGCGGTTTCGGGCAGATACAGACCACTGCTGGTCTTCGACTCCTGCTCCAGCGGGCGGATGAGAACGCGCGTGCCGAGGGGTTGGATTTTTGCGTTAGACATGGGAATCCTCCAAAAAGTTAATTGAGACCGAGCATCTGGTCAATTTTCGGGCGGTTAAAACCGACAACAATCTTGCCACCGATGTCAATGACGGGCACGCCCATCTGTCCACTGCGGCGAACCATGTCACGCGCGGCGGATTGGTCGCGGCTCACGTCAATATCGGTGAACCTGACGTTCTTCTGGCGAAAATATTGCTTCGCCATGTTGCAATAGGAGCAGGTCGGCGTGCTGAAAACGATCACTTTGGGTTGGGGTTTGGTTTCGGGCATTCGGTACCTCCAAAAATAGTTTCAGCCCATAGACGCAGGCAACCAAGAATATATTACGCTCCGTCCCATTAACATTCCGTCAGAGGGGCCAACTTCCCTACCGAACGGTCGGTTGATTTAATTTGCGATATAATATCGGAAATTTCCCCTGGAGCCTGACCGTGGATTTCTCCCTCTCCCCCGAACACGAAATGACCCGCAAGATGGTGCGCGACTTCGCCCAAAAGGAGATCGCGCCCGTCATCAAGGAATATGACCGCAAGCAGGAACCCATCCCCTTCGCGCTCAAACGCATGGGCGAACTCGGCATCCTCGGCATTTGTATCCCCGTCAAATACGGCGGCGCGGGCATGGACTACATCGCTCTCGGCCTGGCCTGCGAGGAACTCGAAGCGGTGGACACCTCCCTGCGTGTCGTCATGTCCGTCCACATGGGTTTGTGCTCGCTGACCCTGCTCCAATGGGGAACCGAAGAGCAGAAACAGAAATTCCTCGTCCCGTTGGCGAGAGGCGAAAAAATCGGATGCGGCGCATTCACCGAACCTGGCATGGGCTCAGATGTGGCCGCGATGACGACCACCGCCAAACGTGACGGCGACTACTACATTCTTAACGGCGAGAAAATGTGGATTTCCATCGCCTCTCTCGCGGACCTCGCGATGGTCACCGTGAAAACGAACCCCGCGGCCCGAAAACCTTCGGAGGGACTCTCCACCTTCATCGTTGATCTCCACTCGGACGGCGTGAAGACGGGCGACATCCACGGAAAACTCGGCGTCCGCGCGGGCTCCACGGGATGGATCTCGTTCACGGACGTGAAAGTCCCAGTCGCGAACCGCATCGGCGAGGAAGGCGAGGGCTTCAAGATCACCATGTCCGCTTTTGACGGCGGACGGTACACCGTGGCCTCGGGTGCGGCGGGACTGGTCCGCGCCTCGCTCGAAGCGAGCGTCTCCTATGCCAGAACACGCAAGACCTTCGGCAAGCCGATTGCCGAGCATCAACTGATTCAAGAAAAGATCGCCAAGATGTCGCAGGATTACGAGATTTCCCACCTGCTGTACTTACAAGCAGGCTGGTTGAAAAACCTCGGAAAGCGCTGCACGCGCGAAATCTCCTTCGCCAAGAAATTCGCCACCGAAGCCTCGTTTAACGCCGCAAATGAAGCCATCCAAATCCACGGTGCGTACGGCTTCTCGGACGAATACGATGTGGAACGCTACCTGCGCAACTCGAAGGGTGCCATCATCTACGAAGGCTCCAGCGAGGTGCAGGTACTCATCCAGGCTGGGTACGCCCTCGGCCTGCGCGAAGACAAACCCCTGCGCTGTGAACCGCCCGCGTACGATGAGAAGGAATGGCAGAGTTGAGTTTTAGGTGTCAGGTTCCAGGTTTCAAGTTAGTCACGTTCTTGATAAGCCGTCTGAAGACGGCTTTCGCGAACTGAGACGGGATTCATCCCCCCGCCGAAATAAATTTGGAGAAAATATCAAGGAATGGAAAGTCCCACTTGGTATGTCTGGCCTGTAATCTTATTTATAGTGGCGCTTATTTATAAAGTCATCTGGCCACCTAAGCGAAGTCATATTGCTGCCATCATTAATTCCATAAAAGTTGATTTCAAAATCCTATTTGATCGTGGATTTGAACTTGGCGAAACCAAATATGACGACCGATCCTTCGGAAATTGGATTATTGTTCTCTATTCAACAGAATGCGTTATCAGATTTATTCAAGATCGAGGATCAGTTAGTGTCGATGTTGGACCTAAATGGGCATCGCGCAAATTAGCATCACAAGAGCATTTCTACAGCCCAAAACTTATTATTGACTATCTCAGAAATTTTCGTGGAGTTGTTTCGCAGACGACCAAAGAAAGATACATGGATGTAGATGAGCAACTAAAAGATTGGAGTAACTATTTAAACTTGCACTATGATGAAATTGTTTCCTTCCTAAATCGTGATGATTTTGTGTCCGAAGAACCAAAGATAAAACAACTCTGGAAAAGTCAACTACATTTGATGTTTCCTGAATTAAAAAATTAAAGGAGAAGCAACTTTGAAAATCATTGCCTGCATCAAGCAAGTGCCTGACTCGGAAGCGAAAGTGAAAGTCGCGGACGACGGGCAAGTCACATGGGGGGAGGCGCCGCTGGTCATCAACCCGTTCGACGAGTACGCGGTGGAAGGCGCGCTTCAGCAGAAGGAAGCCAACGGCGGGACGGTCGTTGCCCTGTGCATCGGTCCCGAATCCGCCAAGGAGGCCATCAAGCACGCGCTCGCCATGGGCGCGGACGAAGGTGTCCTCGTCAGCGACACGGCGCTCGAAGGTCTTGACAGCGCGGGGGCGGCGCGCGTGTTGGCCGCAGCCATCAACAAGATCGGCGGCGCGGACATGGTCATGTTCGGACGTCAGACGCTCGACAACGGTTCGGGACTGACTCCCCCGCAGACGGCGCGCGCCCTCGGGTGGCCCATGCTTGGGTGGGTGGGCCAGATCAAAGTCGAGGGTCCCTCCGGGAGCGTGCAAGTCGAGCGCGTCCTCGAGGAAGGTCGGCAGTCCGTCAAGGCGAACATGCCCGCGGTGCTGTCCATCGTTCAATCCATTGGCGAGCCGCGCTACCCGTCGTTCATGGGAATCCGCAAAGCGTCGAAGGCGACGATCCCCGTCTGGTCGCTGGCCGATCTCGGAATCAGCGCACCCACGACGGTTGTCAGCCGCGCCGAGATCAGCAACCCGCCGACCCGCGAGACCGTCTGCGAGTTCATCACGGGCGAAACCCCCGAAGCCATCGCCGAAGCGCTGGCCGAAAAAATTATGGCGGAGAAAGTGCTATGAAAACCTGGATTTACATTGACCATTTCAAGGGCGAAGTCCAGCCTGGTTCGTGGGAAGCGCTCGGCCTCGGCAAGACGTTTGGCGCGGTCAGCGCGATTGTGTTTGGAAGCGGCGTGGACGCGGTCGTGAAGGCCGCGTTCGAATATGGCGCGGACGAAGTCATCGTGGCGGACGACGCCGCGCTGGCGGACTATCGCGCCGAACCGTACGCGTCCACCCTCTCCGCGCTCGCCTCAAGCGGGACTCCTGACCTGATCCTGTTCCCGACAACGGCGCGCACCCGCGAGTTGTCGGCGATGAGTTCCCTCGACCTGAACTCTGGCGTGTTGACGGATGTTACCGCGGTCGAAGTCGGCGCTGACAAGGTCACCGTGACGCGTCCGATCTACGAGGGCAAGGTGCTCGAGAAGACCGTCTGCTCGGCCAAGCCCGCCTTTGTGACGTTGCGCTCGCGTGCCTTCCCGAAACCCGCTGTGACGGCTGGCCGCACTGGCACGTTGACCAAAGCCGAAGCCAAAGCGGACGCGAAGTCCACCGTGGAAGGCTACTCGGCCACCGAGGCCGCGGTCAATTTGGGCGACGCGTCGGTTATCGTCTCGGGCGGACGCGGCGTGAGCAACAACCCGTCCCTCGGCCTGGACGAAAAAGCCACCGCACAAAAAGGTTTTGATTTGATTGGCGAGTTGGCATCCGTGCTCGGTGGCGCAGTCGGCGGCTCGCGCGCCGCGGTGGACGCGGGCTACATCACCTACGCCCACCAGGTCGGCCAGACGGGCAAGGTCGTTGCACCAGACTTGTACATTGCTAACGGAATCTCTGGCGCGATCCAGCATTTGGTTGGAATGCGCAACGCCAAACTGATCGTGGCCATCAACAAGGACGCCGAAGCGCCCATCTTCACGCAGGCACGCTTTGGCGTGGTGGGTGATTTGTTCGCGATCGTGCCAGCCTTGACGGCGGCGATGAAGAAGAAGTTGGGGAAGTAAGACGTAAAGCGTAAAACGTAACGAGAAGACCTCCTCGCCATTCCCTGCCAGGAGGTCTTTCTAATTGGCTATACACACCACACGAAACCCGACATGATTTCCCTGATCTTGTGGCAAACCGAAATCATATCGTGAACTAACTCTCACACCGTAAATATTACTTTGCCATGAACCACCCCGCAACACCAAACTTGTATCATTTGAGTGTCCATAATTTGCTTGCCATTCCCATACATTTCCAGCCATATCCATTACACCGTAAGGGCTAACGCCAAGAGGATATTGATTAACGGGCGTTGTCTTTTCAATCTTACTTTCATTCACATTTGCTCGTTTAACAATTTCATAAGTCGATTCGGTAATTTCCCCGAGTTGATTCCAAGGATAACGATCATGAGGAGTCGCGCCACCTCCAGCATGAATCCATTCCGATTCTAATGGAAGCCGAATGGATTGCGGCTTTACAGTGAGATTGGCTTTGTTTTCTAAAAGAGAATTCCAATTATGCGATAGCCATTCACAATACGCGCTTGCTTCATACCATGTAATTCCAACAACAGGATTGTTCGGATTAGATTTTCCAAAATTCTTATCGTTCCAATATCGCGGAAGTAATATTTTTGATTTAGCCCGTACAAGTTGCTCATTCAACCAATTTGCACCAACGCTTCCCACGGTGCCAATATCCTGAAATTTTTCGTTAAATTTTGGGAACTTTAACCAATAAATTTCATTAGCGAAATCAGGCGCGTTTAGGAAACGCTCATACTGGGTATTTGTGATAGGGTATTTTCCAATCCAAAATGAGTAATTTATATTGGAGGTTTCCTGCGGCTCAATCTTTATAAACCGATACAGGTCAAGCCCATCATCGGGGGGATGAGTTTCTTGAATATCAAATGTTATTTCTGGAACATCGATCTTCAACGTGTCCGCCCGCAGGCGAAGGGATTTGAGCAAGCGACCGTGTGCGTTAGGAGTGAAATAATCTGCCCATTGTAATTTCTTCAATTGTGCAAATGAAGGAACACAATCGTCCAAGCGTAACGGGATAACGTAAATAGCGCCTTCAGGTTTTTCCTGTGCAATATCCAAAGCATGCCGAATTTCCTTGTTGACATATCCCTCCTTCTTCACCGAAGCCGTGGAAAGGCAAATGATGATGGCGTCCGCGTCGCGGGTGGCTTTGTAAATCTCCAAGTCCCAATCCTGCCCAGGGAGAAGATTCTCCTCGTCCAGCCAGGGGTCAATCCACGGGACGGATTTGAGGGACGCGTATAATGTCCGCGTGGCGGGTTTGTCGTCAGAGGCGTGGCAGAGGAAGACGCGGAGGCGGCGGTCAGCGGATTTCATAACGGATAAGCGGATTCTGGCGGGACGAGGGATCAATCCACGGGACGGACTTGAGGGACGCGGATAATGTCCGCACGGCGGGTTTGTCTTCGGTAGCGTGGCAGAGGAAAACGCGGAGTTTACGTGGCATGAGGGTGCGTCGCACCTTTCTAAACGGGATTCGCTTTCAGGGGAGATTCTATCTGTTAAACAGGATTTGTCTACGGGTGAGGTGCGACGCACTCGCGCAGGTTCGCGCGCCCCTCAATCCAGAAACAAGTAATGCCGCAGTTCTTTCTGCGTCTTTTCAGGAGGGACGTAATTCATCACGAATTCTTCGTAGTTTTTGGGGGAAGCGAAATATTGATTGACAAAATCTCTGTCCACCAATGTTCCGTTTCTCATGCCAATGAATTCCTGATAGTTCGAGTAATGCCATTGCTCTGGCCTGATGACCATTTTGGCTTCAAGCGGGTTGCGATGGATGTATCGGCATACGTGAAGAGCATACTCGATTTTGTTCACCCAGATGGCACGGAAGGGTCCCTCGAAAAGAGTCCCTGAATGGTTGTGAATTGTATTGAAGGACGATGAGTAAATGAAGAAAACCGCTTGCATGAAATCATTGATCTTTGCTATCCCATCCTGGCGCAAGAGAAGATGGTAGTGGTTGGACATCAGACAGTAGGCAATGACTGTAATCGAAAATTCTTCAAGATGTTCCTTGATCTGCTTCAATAGGAAAACGTAATCTTTGTCGTTACGAAAAATGTCCTCCCGATTTGCGCCGCGGTTGTAGACGTGATAATACTGGTTGGGAAGAAAGGGGATGTTTCGTCGTGCCATGAAGTCCTCCATTGGGAGAGGGTGCGTCGCACCTTTCTTGATGGGATTCAGCCTCAGGGTAGATTCTATCCGTTTAGTAGGATTTGTCTACGGGGGAGGTGCGACGTACTCGCGCACCGTCAATTCGGGTATACTCGGCAAAATCTATGCCTCGTGAAATCCGCATCCGCATCAACTTTGACCTCTGTCAGGCCTGCCAGGTTTGTTCGGCGGTGAAGATCTGCAAGCCGCGCGCCATCGTCCAGCCCGACCCAGGCGAACCGCCGTATCTGGATATCGAGCGTTGCCGCGATTGCAATGTTTGTGTCGAGGCCTGTCCGTTCGGGGCGATTGAGTTGATAGGCAGCTTTCCAAGAAATAATCAAATCTAAGAAAGTGCCTGAAAAGCCTGTTTTTTTTGAACACAAAGGCACAAAGGGAAAAAACTTCGTGTCTTCGTGGCTTGGTGACTTTGTGTTGAGGTTTTCAGATCTCGCTAAGAGGGAGAAGTCACTCGCCAAACCCCGCGGGTGGAATTCCCAGCGCCTGGATCAGCCGCGCCCAGTAATTGACCTGTGCGGCGGTGCTGGCGAGGATCACGAATTCCCGTTCGGTAAATTGGGACTTCACCCTCTCCACCAGATCGGGATGAAATTTCAGCGGCGTGGACGAGATGGCGCGCGCGTAGGCTATCGCCAGTTTTTCGCGTTCGCTGAAAGTGGATACCTGCTCGAAGTCCCCGCGCAGGGAGGCGGCCTCCTCGTCCGTGATGCCTTCAGCGCGATAGTCGTGCGAATTCATGTCAATGCAAAAGGGACAGGCCGCCGCGACCGAAGCCGTCATGCGGACCAACTTCAAGAAACGGCGGTCCAGCCTCCCGTCCGCGTGAGCGACGAGTGCCTCCAACGCGCCCGATCCGATGGCGGCCTTCGGGTACCAGGCCAAAATCCGCGCGGGGAGCATCACTTTCCCCGTCACCTTTTCCGAGAGCAAAATCCCGAGTTTGAGAAAGAACGGAATGCGTTTGGGTGGTTCGATGAATGCGTGCATGGTGCCTCCTTCCCCATTCTAAACCATCATTTGGGATCAAAATGTGGCAAAAATTGAAGCGCGCTTCAAGAATATTGATATTTTAAATAAAACACTTGACAAATTATGAAATATATTTATAATAATTGAAGTTTTGCAGCACAAACTTTGATTTTATTGAGGTCTCCATGCAAAATTCCAATCCGCCGCTTCCAGAAAACTGGGCTGTCCGCTTTTTCACCATCTTCGCGGGACAGGCCTTCTCGCTGTTTGGATCTTCGCTGGTGCAGTTCGCACTGGTTTGGCATTTGACTCTCAAAACGGGCTCGGCCACTGTGCTGGCAACCGCCTCCCTGTTCGCCATGTTGCCGCAAATCCTGCTCGGCCCCATCGCGGGGACGGTGGTGGATCGCGGCAACCGCCGCATCATTATGATTGCATCGGATGCGATGATTGCCCTGTCTACGCTCGTGTTGATCTACCTGTTCTGGGCGGGCAAAGTGGAGGTCTGGCACATCTACCTCATCTCCGCCGTCCGTTCCCTGGGCGGCGCGTTCCACTACCCAGCAATGGCGGCTTCCACCACATTGATGGTTCCCGAAAAACACCTGGCGCGCGTGGCTGGAGCCAACCAGACCCTGCAGGGACTGGTGAGTATCGTCGCGCCGCCCGTTGCGGCATTGCTTGTGGCGGTTATGCCCACACAGAACGTACTGATGGTTGACGTGCTGACCGCCATCCTGGGCATCGCCCCCCTGCTCTATTTCTCCGTCCCCCAACCCGCCTCCGACTCCCCCGAAGCGGGCGCGGCTCCGAAAAGTTTTCTACAAGACCTGGGCGCGGGTTTCAAGTACGTGGTTTCCTGGCCTGGCCTTTTGATGCTCGGCCTGATGGCGACCCTGCTCAACTTTTTGATCGCGCCCACCAGCGCGCTCACGCCCCTGCTCGTGACCAAGTACTTTGGCAAAGGCGCGCTCGAACTCGGCAGTCTCGATTCGCTCTTCGGCATCGGGATGATCATCGGCGGCCTCATCCTCAGCGCGTGGGGCGGATTCAAAAAGCGCATCGTCACCTCGCTGACATTCATCGCGGCTTTCAGTTTTGCCATCCTCGCCATCGCCATCGCGCCTGCCGACAAATTCTGGATCATGCTGGCCTCGATGTTCGCGTTTGGATTATTCCTGCCCTTTGTCAACGGGCCCATCCACGCGCTGTTCCAATCCCTGATCGAGCCGAACATGCAGGGACGCGTCCTCTCGCTGGTCAACAGCGTGGCGCAGTTCATGATGCCGCTCAGCCTGCTGATCGCTGGCCCTGTCAGCGACGCGACCAGCCTGCAAACCTGGTTTTGGATCGCGGGCATTCTGAACTTCGCCATCGCATTAATTGGATTCTTCGTCCCCGCGTTGATTCACATCGAGGACAATCACCACTCGAAGGTGAACGGAGCCGAGACCGTCGCCGCGGCCGATTAAGTTTTACCAAACGAACAGGCCCGCGTCTTTCCTGACGTCGGGCCTGTTTCTGTTTAAAGGGCGTTCGCGTGGGGGGGATGGTATCCCGCCTATTTACCTGGCGAATTATCAACCCGAAGGGGCCCCACGATTATCACTCTTGAGATTTATCTTCAGTCGGCGCGGGACGCGCCCGTGCTTTGAGCGACTCCACCCCCATGAAGATCAGCGTGAAGGCAATGGACAGCGCACCGATTGCCAACAGCAGGATGCGCCAGTCGATTATTTCCCACCAATTGGGCTGGGTGGTGGTCTGTGCGGCTTGCCCCTGTCCCTGACCTTGTCCCTGTCCCTGTCCCTGTCCTGTAGTGGATTGCTGACCCGTCCCCTGTGTGGTTGTTGTATTGTTTCTCAACCAGGGCGGACCGCCGCCCCCTCCCCGCGTCGGTGTGGCGACTTCGGGCGCGGTCGGCTCCCATTGACGGACGAAACCGACAATGGCCTGAATATCGGATTCGGTCATGCGGTCGCCCCAGGCGGGCATGGCCGTGCCAGGGACGCCTTGCGTGACAATCTGCTGAATGGCAAGGTCGGACGTGTCGGTTAAAAATGATTTCACGTTCAAGGCAGGCGCGCGTTGCGTCCCCTGCCCTTCGGGGCCGTGACAGCGCGAGCAATTCTGCGAGAAGAGTTGCCCCCCCAGTGCGAGGCTCTCCTCCGTGACGGGGATCGGCACGTTTGGCGCGGGCAGGATTCCCGCGGGCACTTCGTCCCAGCGCTGGATGAGGGTCACGAGCGCGTTGATATCTTCGGTGGTGAGAACATTCGCCCAGCCAGCCATCAGTGTGCCAGGACTGCCAAGCGTTACAGTGCGATTCAACTCGTCGGCGGTTTTCTCGCGGACGAGGGGATCATTCACGGCGGGCGCGATACCAGTGCCGAGTCCGTCCGCGCCGTGGCAGGCCACACAGTTTGCGGCGAACAACTGGACGGCGGCTTGCAGGGTCGCGCCGTCGGGGAGATTCCCTATCTCGGCGAGCAGAGCAGGATTCGGGTCCGTGGTGAACGGGATGAGCGGAGCCAGTCCGAGGTTCACGACGCGATCCTGAGTCTCGATCCAGTCACCCGATTGGATCAGCGCGACCAGTTCCGAGATTTGATAATCGCTGAGCGGGCCGCCGTCTTCTTTGCTCCAGGCGGGCATGGCGGTATTGAAGCGGCCGCGGGCGATGACTTTTTCAAGATCGTTGTAATCCATCGTGCGCAGGGCGTCGCTGTCGAGCGCGGGGGTTGCGCCGATGCCCTCGCCCGCCAGCCCATGACAAACCGAGCAATTTTGGGCGTAGAGCGTCATGGCGTCGTCGAGTTGAACGTTGAGAATTTCGCCCTGCGCTTCAACGATACGGGTCGGCTCATTAAACATGTAAATGGCCAGGCCAAAGACGATGAGTTGGGTGGCGAGAATCCCGATGAGGACTTCGATGATGCGTGTGCGGTTTTGGGTGAGGTTCATAAGAGTTTCTCCTGTGGGGCGGAATGCCATTCCGCCTTACGGATATACAACCTGCGCGGACTCGAACGATTGGCGTTCGCGCAAGTCGCCCGTGTCCACTTTAACTTCGCCATCTTCGATGATGACCGCAAACAAATCCAGTGGGCGCGGCGCGGGTGGATTCTCGACCACGCCTTCCTGATCGAACTGCGAGTTGTGGCAGGGACAGACGAATTTCTGCGCGGCCGAATCCCATGGGACGGTACAACCGAGATGCGTGCAACGATGATAGACGGCCATGAAACCGCCATCGCCGAGGCGGACGATGTAGAAGCGCCCAGTGGAAATGTGCGTGACCGAGTTGGGCGGAAAATCATCCACAAGGCCAGCGGAGATGACCGAGCCGAATTCGCCTTCGGCCAGGCCTTTTTCGAGGAGCCCCGCTGGATCACCCAGCAGATCGTGGGCGAATACTCGGAAATGAATCCCGGCCGCATGAATAACTATTGCTGCGGCGCCGGCGGCGGGGCCTGGGCCATGCCCTA
>QZIJ01000051.1 GCA_003598975.1 Anaerolineaceae bacterium
TAAGAAATCGAGTAACTGGCTGGCGTTTATCTATTTTGCTTGCGCCTTGATCCTCTGGAGAATGTGCTCCCATGACTAATTTACGGATAGGGTCTTAGTGTCGTTATATAGGTATCCAATTTCAGCAGAAGTATGGGAACTACCTCGCGGCTATTCTGAGAATGGGGATGTTAGTGATGCAGTGATGGAGTTAAAACAAGAGACAGGGTTTATCATCGAGGAAGGAAGTTTCTTGCAGATGGGGATAATCCACCCTAACTCAGGATTATTCCAAACGTCAGCGAACTTATTCTTAGCTCAGTGTGATCGCCCAATTGCTGTTATACAAAGGGACAATGAGACAAAAGAATTTAGATGGTTTTCAATAGAGCATGTTTTGAAGATGATTGAAGAAGGAAGCATTAGCGATGGGTATACTATGAGCGCAATACTTCGTGCAAAACTTAAAGGCAAGTTGTTTTTTTAGGTTTATCTGGTACATTCATCTTTTCTTTTCCGTTATAATCCCACCAACCTACTCATAATTCAGGAGCGAGACTCATGCCCAAAAAGAAGGGCTCTCAATTGCTTCCCCTCGAACCCTCCGAAATCCTCAACGACTACCGCCTCGCCTACGCCTCCCGCCAGGCCTCCCTCATCGGACGCCGCGAAGTGCTCAGCGGCAAGGCCAAGTTCGGCATCTTTGGCGACGGCAAGGAACTCGCCAATCTCGCCATTGCGCGCTCCTTCCGCAAAGGCGACTGGCGCTCGGGCTACTACCGCGACCAGACCTGGATGTTCATGCTCGGCGTGATCAACATCCAACAATGGTTCGCCCAACTCTACGCCCACGCCGACCTGAACGCCGAACCCATCACGGGCGGACGCTCGATGAACGGTCACTACGGTTCGCGCTTCATCAACCCCGACGGCACGTGGCGTGACCAAACTCAAATGTACAACGTCGCCGCGGATGTCTCGCCGACGGGCACGCAAATGCCGCGCACGGTCGGGTTGGCGTACGCCTCGGTGGTGTATCGCAAAATGGCAGAGACCAATCCGTTCTCCCACAACGGCGACGAGATCGCCTGGGCATCCATCGGCAATGCCTCCACCGCCGAGGGCATGTTCTGGGAAAGCATCAACGCCCTCGGCGTGTTGCAGGCGCCCGCGGTCGTCACCGTCTACGACGACGGCTACGGCATCTCCGTCCCCAACCAATTCCAGATGGTCAAGGAAAACATCTTCGCCATCCTGCAAGGCTTCCAACGCGACCCCTGCCCCGAGCCTGAATGTCAGCGCGGCTTCGATCTCTACCAAGTCCGCGGCTGGGACTATCCCGCCCTGCTCGAAACCTACGCCTCCGCGGCCGAGATCGCGCGCGAGTATCACATCCCCGTCATCGTCCACGTCACCGAACTGACTCAACCGCAGGGACACAGCACGAGCGGTTCGCACGAACGCTACAAGACTCCCGAACGACTCGCCTGGGAATTGGAATTCGACTGTATCAAGCGCATGCGCGAGTGGATGATCGAGAGCCGCGTCGCCACCGACCCCGAACTGGGTGAGGCCGAAACGAGCGAACGCGACACCGTGGAGGAAATCCGCAAAGCCGCGTGGGACGCGTTCCTCTCCCCCATCCTCGCGGAGCGCGGTCACGTCATGGACATGCTGGACGAGATCGCGTCCACGTCGAGTCACGCGTCAGAGTTGGCCGATGTCCGCGAACGGCTGGCCGCTCTCCCGTCGGTGGCGAGGCGAGACGTCCACGCCGCGGCGCATGAAGCGTTGCGAATCCTACGGGACGAGAATCATCCGTCCAAGCAAGTCCTCATCCAATGGAAGCAGGAACAGGACGCAGTCAATCTCGAACGCTACGGCTCGCATGTTTATTCTGGCAGCACTGCGCACGTCGAGGAAATCAAACCGATTTACTCGGACTCTTCACCGACCCTGATGGGATTCGAGATCATGACTGCGGCTTTCGATTCTATTTTGGGGCGCGACCCGCGCGTCATTGCGTTTGGTGAAGACGTGGGCAAACTCGGCGACGTGAACCAGGGTTTCAAGGGCATGCAGGAAAAATACGGCGCCATGCGCGTCACTGACACGGGTATCCGTGAAGCGACGATCATCGGGCAGGCCATCGGCATGGCCATGCGCGGCCTGCGCCCGATCGCGGAAATTCAATATCTCGATTATTTGCTGTACGCGTTGCAGATCATGTCCGACGATCTCGCCACCCTGCACTGGCGCACCGTGGGCGGACAGTCCGCGCCCGTGATCGTGCGCACGCGCGGACATCGGCTCGAAGGCATCTGGCATTCAGGCTCGCTGATGTCTGGCATCATCAATCTGGTGCGCGGCATGAATGTGCTCGTCCCGCGCGACATGACGCGTGCCGCGGGCTTTTACAACACCCTGCTGAAATCTGACGAACCCGCGATTGTCGTCGAGGTGCTGAACGGTTACCGAGTCAAAGAAAAACTGCCCGACAACCTGAGCGATATGACCATCCCGCTCGGCGTCCCCGAAACTATCCGTGCAGGACGCGACGTGACCCTCGTCACCTACGGCGCCTGCTGTCGCATCGCCCTCGACGCCGCGGAGAAACTCGCGAAGGTCGGCATCGAAATCGAAGTGATAGACGTGCAATCACTGTTGCCGTTCGACATTCACGGCAAAATTGTCGAGTCGCTCAAAAAGACCAACCGCATTCTCTTCGTGGACGAAGACGTCCCAGGCGGCACATCCGCGTACATGCTCCAAGAAGTCATCGAAAAACAAGGCGGCTACTTCCATTTGGATTCTCCCGCGCGGACTCTCACTGGCGCGCAACACAGACCTGCCTACGGAAGCGATGGCGATTACTGGTCAAAGCCCAGCGCTGAAACGATTTTTGATACGGTGTACGAAATGATGAATGAAGTGGATCCCTCGTCGTTCCCGAAAATACTTTAAAAGATGTGGTGCGGACACTTGCACCGAACGCAAGTGCGGTGATGGCATTCCGCATAGCAACAACTCAGCGGGATACCATCCCGCTCCACGAAGAAACAACTTTACATCCGTCATTGCGAGCGTTCGTTGCGAAGCAATCCCCGTGCAATGGCTGTAGAACAAGTCTATAGACTTGTTCTACACACTGGATACAAGGAGAACTCATGGCAACAAAAGTTTTGGTTCCGAGATTAGGTGAAGGCGTAGACGAAGTCACAATCACCAAATGGCTGAAGAAAGAAGGTGACTCTGTCAAAGAGTTGGAGCCTCTGCTCGAAGTCAACACTGACAAAGTAGATACCGAAATCCCTGCCCCAGCCTCGGGCGTGATTCTCAAGATCGAAATGCAGGAAGGCCAGCCCGCGAAAGTAGGACAACTTCTCGCGCTCATCGGGGCAGCGGGAGAGAGTGCATCTGTGTCAAGTGCTCCTGGGCCAAGTGCGCCAGCAGCAAGTGCATCCGCAGCAAAGGCGGAGCTCACACCAACTGCAGCACCAGTTACCCGTGCGTCTTCCGCTGACTTGGGATTCATTTCACCAGTCGTCGCGAAGATAGCCACCGAACGTGGAATTGATTTGTCCCAAGTTCCAGGTACAGGTCTCAATGGCCGCATCACCAAGAACGATGTGCTTAATTTCGTTCAAACCCCTCCCGCGAAAGAAGCCTATCACGCCACACGGACGGTACAGCACGCCACGCCTGTCGTCACCCCCGCACAGGGTGATACCCTCATCAAGCACACCCTCATCCGCAAGCAGATCGCGGATCACATGGTCATGTCCAAGTCCGTTTCGCCGCACGTGCTGACCGTGATGGAAGCGGATATGTCGAAGGTGTCGAAACATCGCGCCGCCAACAAGCCCATCTTCGAACGCGACGGAGTCAACCTGACCTTCACGGCTTACTTCATGATGGCTATCGTGGCGGGACTTAAGGCCTTCCCCACCGTCAACGCCTCGTGGACGGATGATGGTCTGCTCGTCCACAAAGCCATCAACATCGGCATGGCGACCTCGCTCGGCGAAGACGGCTTGATCGTCCCCGTCATCAAAGGCGCGGACGCGTTGTCCTTGCTGGGGATGGCGCGCACGGTCAACGACCTGGCCACGCGTGCCCGCTCCCGCAAACTCCAGCCCGACGAGGTCAAGGGCGGGACGTTCACCCTCACCAACCACGGCATCAGCGGATCGCTCTTCGCCATGCCGATCATCAACCAACCGCAGTGCGGCATCCTCGGCATCGGCGCCATGCAAAAACGCGCTGTCGTGGTGGATGACGCGATAGCCATCCGCCCGATGGTGTACATGTCGTTCGTGTTCGATCACCGCATTTTGGATGGCGCGTCGGCGGATTGGTTCCTGGCGAAGGTCAAGGAAACGCTGGAGAATTGGGCGTAGGACAATCGGTGGTCGAGTAGCCGTGAGCGATAGCGAACGGCGTATCGAGACCACCAGTTTCGAGAAAATAATTCTTTACATGTGACTCGTTGGTCTCGATACGCCCCGCGAAAATCACGCGGGGCTACTCGACCAACGGGTCGTTTTTAGAATAGGATAAAAAATGACTCACTTCGATGAACGCGCTAAAGACTGGGACTCTGATCCCAAAAAAGTGAAACGTGCTCGCGTGGTGGCAGAGGCCATCCGCAAGGCGATTCCACTTTCCACTGACATGACCGCCCTCGAATATGGCTGTGGGACGGGACTGCTCAGCTTCGCCCTGCAAGCCGACCTCGGCCAGATCACGCTGGCGGACACGTCACAGGGCATGCTGGATGTGCTCGGCGAGAAGATCGCCGCGGCGGGTGTGACGAACATGCACCCCGTCAAACTCGACCTCGCCACGGACACCCTCCCCGCCTCACGTTTTGACCTGACCTACTCCCTGATGACCCTGCACCACATCGCGGATGTGAATGACATGCTCGGAAAGTTCCATGCCTTGCTCAAGCCGAACGGTTATCTGTTGGTCGCGGATTTGGACAAGGAAGATGGCACCTTTCACACCGACGGCACGACCGATGTCCACCTTGGTTTTGAGAGCGGCGAACTTCAGCAAATGGTGGAAGCCGCAGGTTTTGGGGAGGTCCGCTTTTCGACGGCATATGAGATCAAGAAAAAAATCGGGGAGACTGAGAAATCCTTCCCTGTGTTTTTGATGTCAGCGAGGAAAAAGTAGGTTGACACAGAAGCCGCCCAAAGTCACGCGTGAGGCGAAAAAAGCGACGGTCAGGCCGTCGCTTTTTTGTCGTCCTCTGTTCGCAAGGGAAAGTATTTTTCCTTTAAATCCAGGATTGGCTTTTCGAGATATTTGTAACTGAGCGAAGCAATCAGGAGTGTAACGGCGGCAGAGATGACCATCGTCAGCGGCTTGGCGACAGGTTCGGGAATGTCGAGATCGCGGATGCGCGCAACGAACCAGATGACGGCATAGTGATAGATGTACAGGCCGTAGGAAATTTTTCCGAGGTAACGCATCCATTTGGTGTCGAGCAGGCGCAGGAACATTTTTTCTTTCACAACCAGATAGATCAACAAAGCAAAGAGATAGTTCAGGTAAAAATATCCCCAGACTTGTTTCAGGTCATTTCGAAGCGGGAAGAGGAAGCCGAGCGCGGAGGGTGTGTCGAGACTGCCTGTGGAATAGTATTGTGTTACGAGGCCGATGATGGGGGTGAGCGCGAGCAGGGCAAAGAATTGGAGCCGCGCTTTTGGGAATTTGAATTGCGTGATCAACGCGCCGAGCGCAAAGGCGTCCACCTGCGAGAGGGGCAGGACGTAGATCACAACGCCCATGTCATCGTGCAGGAAGGAGGTCGCGCCAAATCGGAACAGGGCGGTGACACCGAGTCGAAACAGCGGGCCGACCAGTACCGCCGCGAGGAGAAGTTTCTTTAAATGTTTTTTGGGAGTCAGGAAGAGGATCAGCGGCCAGAAGATGTAAAACTGTTCCTCGGTGGAAAGCGACCAGAGATGGCCGATCAAACGCGATTCGCCAGTGTAGGCCGCGCTGGCGTTGAACAGGTTATAGCCATATACAAATGCATAGGGCAGTTGCTCCTGAAACAACCGCATGTAATTGATGCGGTATTCGAAGTAGATGAGGGCTGCCGTGAGGATGAACATCGCCAGTAAATAAAAATAATACAGCGGGAATATTCTCAAAAAACGTCGGCCATAGAATTTCTTAAAAAAATCCCCGCCGCTTTCGGAATCTTTCATCCGCAACAGAATGTCGGTGATCAGAAATCCTGAAAGCACAAAAAACAATTGCACGCCCACCCAGCCGATGTAAATGTAATCGGCGTGAAGGAAGAAGACGAGCAGGATGGCGACCGCGCGAAGTCCGTCGAGGCCAGAGATCATTGGGAAAACTCCGCGAGAAGGGAATCGAATTGTCCCGTGTTCATTTTCCAGATGGCGATGAGACGCGCGCGGCTGAACAACGGTCCGCGTGTGATGAGCGCGAGCGCGTCGTAATATTTCGCGAGACTGGAATCGGCGATCTGATTGACTCCCGTCCGCAGACTCTGGATGTAGCCCGCGGGGATGTCCCTCTCGAAATGGCCGATGCGCCACTCTTCTTGACTGGAGGCGGGGAGGCGGGCGAGGAGCGGATCCGCCAGCGCGTAGCGATCCACAATGTGGACGGCAGGTCCCGCAAAGTAGCCGATGAACCCGACGTTTTTCTCGTCCACGACGGATTTGCCGCTTGCGCGCAACGCGTATCCATGCTCCACCCAGCCTTCGCTGGCGAACGGGATTTGTTTGCCAGGGCGGTAGTTCATCAGCCCGCTGATTGGATAGTAAAACGCGCGCTCGTCGTTGATGCCTGTTTGCAAGTCATGTTCGGTGAAGCGCGGCTGATTCAAATCCAGGATGAAGTTTGGCGGAGTGGCGAATAAACCAAGGATGAGAACTGTTCCGAATGCCGCACATTTCCACGGCATCGCGAAGTTGTTCAGTAGGCGCACGAGCAGCAACGCGCTGACAAGTAATGAGGCTGTGAGAAACCGTCCGCTCATGAAGTCGCCGCCGATGGAGAGGACGTAGGCGAGGTAGAGCAGACTTCCGAGCGCGAGCAGGCGTTCGCGGAGTTGTCCGCGCCAGAGGGCAAGGAGGATGCCCGCCGCGATGACGATGAGTGTCAATGGGTCGCGTTGGAGGGAATCGAAAAGGTAGGTTAATCCCTGTGTGAAGAGTTCGGCTTTGGGAATCCCCGCGCCGAGTTTGGCGTAGTAGGTGTTGGGGAAGGGGAAGCCGTAATAGAAGAGCGAGAATGCTTCCCATAGGAGGAGGGGGATGAAGCCGAGCGCCAGATCGCGCATTGTCATTGCGAGCCACCGTCCTGAGCGGAGCGGAGCGTAGTCGAAGGGCGGCGGCGAAGCAATCTCCTCTACGGCGCGGGGATTGCTTCTTCGTCGCTCCGCTCCTCCTCGCAATGACGAGTACATGAGGGCGGGAACGACAAACAGAATCGCGTCCTGTCGGTTGAGCGCGAGGAACGATGCGAGGAATGCAAGAGAGAGCGGGGATGATTTTTTTTCAATGAACGCGATGAAAAATAAAACCAGCAACAAATGTGTGAGCGGATTTTCGAGACCAGAGGCGGAGTAGTCCATGAAGGCTTTGGAGAGGAGGAGAGTCAAAACTCCGAGAGTCGCGAAGCCGTCTCGTCGCGCGACCAGCCAGAAGGTCGGGAAGGAAGCGAGGAAGGAGGCAAGGATGACGGTCAAATAGGCGTTGCGTGTAGGCAGGTAGAGTGCAGTCAGGAGGAATATCCACAACGGATGGGTGTACGATTGGACGCGTTCAGCCACGTTCCACGTCAACCCGTAGCCGTTGACGAAATTGTCCACGGTGCGGAGGGTGATGTAGACGTCGTCGCCGACCCACGCGGTGCGGATGAAGATAAGCGTGAATGCGAGGAGGGCAAGGCCGATGAGGAGGGGGCGTCGGGTCATGGGCGCGGGAAAGTTTATCACAGAGTATAGTAAAATAAATTCATAAGCACACTATGGACTTCGGAAGTCTCCGAGACTTCCGAAGTCTGGATAATGGAGAATACCATGCCTGAAAATTTCGATGTTATTGTGATCGGCGCGGGGCCTGCGGGCTACGTAGCCGCCATTCGCGCCGCGCAGTTGAAGCAGAAGGTCGCCATCGTGGACAAGCAGTGGCTGGGAGGCGTTTGTCTTAACGTTGGTTGTATCCCGTCCAAGTCATTGTTGAAGAATGCCGAAGTGGCGCACATCCTGCGCGAGCGCGGCAAGGAATTTGGCTTCTCGTTCGAGAATTTGAAATTGGATTATGGCGTGGCGGTGAAACGTTCGCGCTCGAATTCTGACCGATTGACGAAGGGTGTCGGCTTCTTGATGAAGAAGAACGGCATCACCGTCTTCATGGGCGAAGCGCATCTGACCAACCCGACAGCGGTCACCGTTACTGATAAGGATGGCAAGCGGACGGAACTCGCGGCGAAGAACATCATCGTCGCTACGGGCGCGAGCGCGGCTGTACCTCCTGTCTGGAAAGTGGACGGCGAGAAAGTTGTCACTTATCTCGAAGCGATTTTGCAGGATCAATTGCCGAAGTCTGCCATCATCATCGGTTCGGGCGCGATCGGCGTGGAGTTCGCGACCGTATGGTCATCCTACGGCGTGGACGTGACCATCGTGGAGATGTTGCCGCGTCTCGTCCCGCTCGAAGACGAGGAAATTTCGAAGGAACTCGAAAAGGAATTCAAGAAGCGCGGCATCAAAACTATGACGGGACACAAGGTGGAGTCGGTTGAAGCGACGAAGACGGGCGTGAAGGTGAAGGTGTCTGCTGAGGGGAAGGAAACCATCCTCGAAGCGGATCAAGCCCTGGTCGCGATCGGATTCCGTCCCAACTCGAAGGGACTCGGCCTCGAGGAGGTCGGCGTCAAGATCAGCGAGCGCGGCTTCGTGGAAGTCAACGAGAAGATGCAGACGAACGCCCCTGGCATTTACGCCATCGGCGATGTGACGGGCAAGTTGATGCTGGCGCACGTCGGTTCGGCGATGGGAATCGTCGCGGCG
This sequence comes from Anaerolineaceae bacterium, assembly GCA_003598975.1. Lineage (GTDB taxonomy): Bacteria > Chloroflexota > Anaerolineae > Anaerolineales > Villigracilaceae > Denitrolinea. The sequence goes on from QZIJ01000051.1 coordinate 9,044, forward strand.
GAAGTCATCACGGGCGCGGAGACGGTGACGCTCGATTACGAGATGATGCCGCGCGCCACGTATTGCCAGCCGCAGATCGCGTCGTTTGGAATCACCGAAGCGCAGGCCAAAGAGCGCGGACTCACTGTGAAAGTGGGCAAGTTCCCCTTCCAGGCCAACGGCAAAGCGCTCGGACTCGGCGACTACGCGGGCTTTGTCAAAATCGTGATGGATGAGAAATACGGCGAGATTCTAGGCGCACACATGATCGGTCCCGAAGTGACCGAGTTGCTCCCCGAGTTGACGCTGGCGCACATGATGGAACTCACCCCGCACGAGATCGCCCGCAACGTCCACGCGCACCCGACCATTTCCGAAGCGATCATGGAAGCCGCTCACCATGTCAGTGGGCAGGCGATACATATCTAGGGCAGAACTCCGAGGTTTCCGAAACCTCGGAGTTCTGTATGAAAGGTCAGCCCTGCGATTTTGGTAGCAGGGCTGATTTCTTTTAACCAGTCTTTTCCGCGGACATTTTTGGTTTGTCCAGGTTGATGGATGAATACGAGTACTCCCACCAGTAGGAGATGGTCATCAGGGAAACGATTACGTCTACTGTCAGGATGATCCAGGTCGGCCAGGCTAGATTTTCGGGGTTGAAATCTGCCTGAATCTTGAATGCAATGAACGGGATAAGAATGATGAATAATACAATGATGTACAACCATTTGGATGCTTTCTGCATCATTCTGCGTTTGCCCCAATAAAATCCACCTTCACGTGTGAACGCGATGCTGTCTGTGGGCAGGTGCATGTGGCCGCGGATTTCTTTTTCCAGCGCGCCGAGGTACATGAAATTTCGCATCACGGACAGGTTGGTAGAGTAGAGCCTCTGTATGAAATAGAACATGACCACCAAAAAACCGCTCAACAGAATGTGGAATGGAAAGGAGGTTTGCAAGGTTGCCTTGGCGGTTTCATCCGTGATGCCCAAAAACTTGGCGATGGCGGCCACGATCAACGCGTCTGCAGTGGGGACACGCAGGAGCAACATCAGGCCAATTCCCGCTGTTAGAACAAGTAATACGAAAATCTTGTTGCGTTCTTTCAGGTTTTCGTTGGTGACCTCGAAGGTCTTCTGGTAGTGTCCCGCCAAAATGTCCACGTTGACGGGCGCAGGGGTGACTTCTGGTTCGGACACGGGTTTGCTTGGTTTTGCCATGGGGTTCCTCCTCAATTAGTTTTCCACATCGCTCGCACAACGGAAGCCGCGATTGATTCCAGGTGAAAGCGGCTCGTGATCGAAGCGATTGAAGACGCGAATCTCCGTCGCACCGTCGAGATACGATCCGCCGCGCAGGGATTTGTGCGCGCCGCTCGGCGGGCCCAGCGGGTTATCGAGCGGCGACGCCATGTAATAAAACTCGTGGAACCAATCCGCCACCCACTCGCGCACATTGCCCGCCATGTTGAGCGCGCCATATGGACTGACTCCCAGCGGATAGCGATCCACGGGGAGGGGCTCGCCGATGACGTTGTCGAAGTTGGCGAGAGTCGGAGTCGGCGTGGCGTCTCCCCAGGGGTAGGCGCGGCCGTCGGTGCCGCGCGCGGCCTTCTCCCACTCGGCCTCGGTCGGCAGGCGGCGTCCCGCCCAGCGGCAGTACGCCTCGGCATTGTCCCAGCGCACGTAAACGACGGGAAGGTTTTTATATTTCGATTTTCCAAAAAACGGGTTGATGTTACCGAACGGTCGCGGGCATGCCCTCGCTTCCACGCATTGCGCATACATCGCGTTCGAGACCTCGGTCTGGTCAATCCAAAACGCGTCGAGGTTGACGCGATGCGGCGGACGATTTTTCAGTGCGTTCTTTTCGTTGGTCCCCATTTTGAATTCCCCCGCGGGGACGAAAACCTGCACCATCCCATCTGCGGACGAAACGCGCCTCGCTTCAGGCTGGACGGGGAGGTCGGCTCCGCCATCGAGGGACGCGATCTCCGCCCGAACGCGGCGTGTCTGTTGGTGGAGCATGTCTGAGACGGGGGATGGGACCTTGTAAAGCGCGAATGCTCCGAGCAGGAGTACATCGAAAACGATGAAGGCGGTTACGAGTCGATGGTTGCGGTTGGATTTCATGGATGTTGGATGTGACGCGAATATACAGCAAATTGCGCGTTCGGGCAAGGCGGGCATGTAAACACGTAGACAAGTAAACACGTAAACAAGAAAGCCCCTCAAAAAAACGAGAGGCCTTCTGTGATTGAACCTGTATACCTGTGTACCTGTCTACGTCCTAATCATCGTCAGCAACATCTTGAATTTGGTCAGCGCCTTCAACGCGTGCGGCCCATCCGCAGGCATGATGATGGCCTCGCCTGCCGTCAGCGTGTAAGGAACGCCCGAGATGCGCACCTCCGCCTCCCCGTCCAGGATGTGAACGAGGGCATCGTAGGGGGCGGTGTGCTCACTCAGTTCCTGTCCCGCGTCGAAGGCGAAGAGCGTCACGTTGCCCGCGTCCGCTTTGGTGATCTGGCGGCTGACGACCGACCCTTCCTGGTACGTGGCCAGTTCGGACATGTTCAAGACTTGCGATTTTGGCGCTGTGGACATGGGTTCTCCAAAAAATGTAGGGGCGTGGTTACCCCGCCCCTACCGATCAACGGATCTCCACCGAGTAGGTGGCGGTGGTGCGGGTGAAGCGCGTGGTGCCGATGACGATCAGCGTGGCAGTGTCGCCGCTTTCCAGCGAGAGGGGGATGTCGGCGGTCTGGTCGGCGTTGACTTCGATGTATTGGACGGTCGTCTCGCCGCCGCGTTCGATGATGAGCGCCAGGCGGAAGGTCTGCGGCAGGACGTTGTTCACACGGACGAAGCCGCGCGCTTCCCAGCCGCCATCATCCGATTCGAAGTCTGCCGCGTAATTAATGGCGTCAATTTTGATGTCGTCCACGAGGAGACCTTCTCCGTTGACCGCCGCGTCGGTGACGTAATCGAGGCGGATTTGCACTTTCTTGCCCGCGTAGGCCGAGAGGTCCACAGTCTCCTCGATCCAGCCGCTGGTCTTGCCCGTGTAGCCCCAGCCGTAGGAATTGCCTGTGGGATCGGTGTCGGTTCCAGAGGGCGTTTTGAGCATTGTCCAATTCTCGCCATCCTCCGAGACTTCAACGTAGAGATAGTCCCAATCCTCTTCGATATCGTACCAGGTGGAATAGGAGAGTTCGATGGGGCCGCTGACGTTTGTAAAGTCGAACTCACGCGTCAGGGTCATGTTGGATTCGTCGCCGCGGTTCGACCAGAAGGCGTACTGACCAGAATTCGCCTCCACGGGGAGCAATCCCGTGACGGTGGAACCTTCGAAATGGATGGTTGATTCGCCCGCGCAGTCAATGCTGATGTAGTCAATGCCATATTGATGGACACTGCGCGCCAACGGCCCAGACGGGCAGGTGGAGATGGTCTCTGTGGCGCGCGTCTGCGGCACATCGGGATAGTTGTGGAAGGTGTAGCGTCCATCGCCCACGGACTTGTCGTTGATGAACATGGCCAATGCCCAATCCAGCGCCACATCATCCGCGGTGATGGGGTCGCCCGTAACAGGATCGGTGATGTTCAGATCGGCGAGCGTGCCGTCCACGCTGGTGATGTCGTTTTCAGGGTTGTCCGTCAGCGCCTTGGAAGCCTCCTCACCGAAGCGGTCGAGATAGTACAGCAGGTAGAGGAAACTCGCGCCGTAGTGCGGGGCAAAGTCGGGCGAGTTGGAATCCGCCCAGTCGTTCAATTGCAGGTCGGGGTCCTGGGTGTAGAGCCAGTCCGCGCCGCCCACGTCATAGCCATTGAGGAACGCGCCGAGTTCGGCAAAGCCTTCGTTGATCCACGACACGTCGTTTCGGTCGGACGCGAACTGGATCATGTGGACGAACTCGTGCGCCAGCGTCGAATACGTGTACTCATCGCCGAGGTCCTGCGAAGTGCCGAGCACGTACATCTCGTGGCCGTTGGAATATTCGCTCACCTTCGGATTGTAGGAATCGGATGGCGAAAAGTAACCCGCCACGGTGTAGCCGATATTGCTGGCATAGACGACGTAGATGTGCTCGTCGCCGTCCACGCCGGGCGTCCACTCACTGCCGAAGAATTCGCGGTCGGTGGGATAAATCTTTTCCTCGAACGTGTCCATCAGGCGTTTCAGGTCGTTCATGTCCACGTCCGTGCCTTTTTCCGCCCAGAAATACGTGTGGGGCGTGATGTACAACAGTTCGGCTTCGATCTGGAAATGCTCGTTCGTGTTGGAATTGGCGATCCAGAATTTTTGTGTGGCGCCCACTTCCAATGGCGTGGCAGGTGGATCGAGCGTCTCTGGAATGTTGCAGATTCCCTGCAGGCGGCAGGCCAGGTCGTAGGGATCGTTCTCAGGGACGATGGCATTGCCGAGCGTCAGCAGTGTTTCGCTCGTATTATCGTCCACAGGCGGACGCGTCACCTCGGGTTCGGCGGTCGGGGTGCCGAAGTCGGGCGGCGCGAACGTCGGGAAATCGGGGATGCTGGTCTGGATGTACTGTGTCCCTCGTTCGTACGCGATCACGCCCAATGCGGCCGCGATCACCGCACAGGCGCAGCACGCCGCGATGATGACGCCGATGACGATCAGGACGGTCTTGTTTCCACTCTGGTTATTGGCAGGTGCTTCCATGGTTACTCCATTAAGTAAAGTTTTCCCATCTTACCTTATTTGTCTGAAAGATGGATTAGGAATTTGGGGGGATGGGAGGAAAATGAATCTGGATCGGGTGCAAATAACTGATGATGATTGCAACGGGGATCGCGAACACGAACGGCAGGATGACTGCCAACAGAAACATCCACCACCTCGGCCGCTTCGCCTCATTCCTCGACGAGAGGGTGTACGCGGGCAACCAGACCATCAGCTCATAGACGAAGATCCAGAACGGCGCCTGCGCGAGGTTGAACCTCCCTGCGAATTGCGCCTCGGCTAGGAAACCTGTCAGCCCGAAGGGCAGGAAAACCTCCGCGGGACGGAAGTCCCAGCGCGAGAGCATCCATGCCCAGCAGATGAACATCGGGACGAACACCACCACGCTGTGGAGCGCGACCACATCGAGATAATTTGCCGAGGCGGTGATATACGCCGCACCGAGCGAGACCCCGAACAGCGGCGCGAGATTCGTCATCGAAACGGTGACCGCCTCCTCCGTCAACGCGAGAAGCGTACAGAAGAGGACGAAGGTCAGCAGACGTGGGAGTCGAATCCCCGAAACAAAATCGCGGACGCGGTCGCGCGTCGTCCACATCAGCGTCCCGCCGAGGACGATCCACAGGAGCACCAGTCCCGCGCCCATGAAGATGACCGCGCGGCTGTTCGGTCCCATGTCGATGATGGCGATGAACAGGACGAAAAGGGTCGAGAGAATCGTCCACGCAGCGAGGAAGCGGATGAGGGTGCGGAGCATGGTCATAATAAAGTGCGTCGCACCTTATCCTGAGGATTTCTCCTGCTCGTGAGGTGCGACGCACTCGCGTTTAGGCGGAGACCGTTTCTTTCTTCTTTCGCTTCGGTGTGACCGCTTCGCCTGCCGTGAACGTGAGCACGTTCTTCTTTTCGTCCACATCCACCAGCACGGTGGCGCCGCCGGGGAATTCGCCCGCCAGCAATTTCATCGAAAGCGGACTCTCCACATGCTTCTGCAAGGCGCGTCGCAGTGGACGTGCGCCAAAAGCGGGATCGTAACCCTCCTTGGCCAGCCACGAACGCGCTGTCTCAGAAAGTTTTACGGTGATGTTGTGTTCGATCAGGCGATCCTGGATTTCCTTCAACTGCAATTCGACGATCTCCTCCATCTCTTTCAGCGACAGCGGCGAGAACATGATGATCTCGTCAATGCGATTCAGGAATTCGGGTCGGAAGTTGGCCTTGAGCGCCTTCTCGATCTTGTCCTTAGCCTCGCGGTCCTCGTCGGTCTCGTTCTTCTGTGTGAAACCAAGCGTGCCGCCCTTGCGGACGTATTCCGTGCCGAGGTTGGAGGTCATGATGATGACCGTGTTGCGGAAGTCCACCACATTGCCCTGGCCGTCGGTCATGCGGCCATCGTCGAGGATCTGCAACAGCGCATTCCAGACTTCGGGGTGCGCCTTCTCGATCTCATCAAAGAGCAACACGCGGTACGGGCGGCGGCGGACAGCCTCGGTGAGCTGACCTCCCTCCTCGTAGCCGATGTAACCAGGAGGTGCTCCAAACAGACGCGAGACAGTGTGCTGCTCGCGATACTCGGACATATCAATACGGACGAGCGCATCCTCATCATCGAACATGAACCAGGCCAATGCTTTCGCCAGTTCGGTCTTTCCGACCCCGGAGGGGCCGATGAAAATAAATGAGCCGATCGGTCGGGACGGATCTTTCAGCCCCGAACGGGCGCGGCGGATGGCATCCGAAATGGCATGGATGGCTTCGCTTTGGCCGATGATGTGCTCGTGCAGGCGTTCTTCCATTTGCAGGAGTTTCTGCGACTCGGTCTCCATCATCTGTGTGACGGGGATGCCCGTCCACTGGTGAACAACGGATGCGATATCGTCCACATCCACCACCTCGTCGAGTTTGTGCTCCGACTCCCACTGGTCGCGCTGTTTATTGAATTCTTCCTCGACGCGCAGGCGCTCGGATTTCTTTTGGGCGGCCTGCTCGTAATCGCGCGCCATGCCCGCCTGTTCCTCCTCGCCGCGCAGACGGTCCAGTTCATTCTTCATGGACTTAAGGTCGGGCGGCAGGGAATAGAGCGCCACGCGCAGTTTGGCGGCGGCTTCGTCCATCAGGTCAATGGCCTTGTCGGGCAGGTGGCGGTCGGTGACGTAGCGGTCCGCCAAACGGGCGGCGGCTTCGAGAGCGTCATCCGCAAAGTGGACTTTGTGGTGCGCCTCGTAGCGATCGCGCAATCCCATCAGCATCTTGATCGTGTTATCCACGCTCGGCTCCTCCACGTAAATGGGAGCGAAGCGGCGTTCGAGCGCGGCATCCTTTTCGATGTGTTTGTGGAACTCATCCAATGTGGTCGCGCCGATGCATTGCAATTCGCCGCGCGCCAGAGCGGGCTTAAGCATGTTGGACGCGTCCATCGCGCCCTGTGCCGCGCCCGCGCCAACCACGGTATGCAGTTCGTCGATCATCATGATGATCTCGCCGCGCGCCCGCTGGACTTCGTCCATCACGGCCTTTAGGCGTTCCTCGAACTCGCCGCGGAAGCGGGAGCCTGCGATCATCGAACCCAGGTCGAGGGCCACCACGCGCTTGCCAGAGAGGATCTCAGGGATGTCGTTGCTGGCGATCTTCTGCGCAAGACCTTCCACAATGGCGGTCTTGCCCACACCCGCCTCGCCGATCAGCACTGGGTTGTTCTTGGTGCGTCGGGACAAGATCTGGATGAGACGCAGGATTTCGGTGTCGCGGCCAATGACCGGGTCCAGTTTGCCTTCACGGGCCAGTTGGGTCAGGTCGCGGGAATATTTTTCGAGGGCACGGTAACGCGTCTCGGCTTGCGGATCGGTCACCCGCTGTCCGCCGCGCAGACCCTGCACCGCATCGTAGACCCGGTCGCGGGTCAGGCCAGCCGATTCGAGAATGCGCGCCGCGGGGGTGTTGCGTTCCGTCAGGATGGCGAGGAAGATGTGCTCGGTGGAGATGTACTCATCCTTCAGGCGGTTGGCTTCCTCGTTGGCCAGGTCGATGATCCGTTTGACGCGCGGGGTGATGAAGATCTGTCCCGCACCGCCGCCGAAGATGTTGGCTTTCGGGCTGGCGCGCAGGGTGGCGTCCAACCGCTCGACCAACGCATCGGAGTTAACACTCAGTTTTTCGAGAATTTGGGGAATCACCCCGCCGGGCTGTTCGATCAATGCCAGCAGGATGTGTTCAGTGTCAATCTGGTTGTGACCGTAGCGCTGGATGATCTCGGCCGCACGCTGGGCGGCTTCCTGCGCTCGCTCGGTAAATCGGTCAAATCGCATCATAATGGGTTCTCCTTGTGGGACAAACCCGCACTTGCAGTGGGGCAGGTGATGGTCATTTGTCCTACACAAGCGGCATTATAACAAAACGCCCGTTGGCAGGTTGTCCGCAGGGCGTTAGAGGAGTGTTAGAGATTGGAAAGGAACTTCCGCATTTCTTCGTAAACGATTTCCTCGTGCTTTATGAAACAGTAATGATGTCCCTGCGGAATCACCACCACCCTGGCATGAGGCACCTTGCGTTGGAATTGCTCGAAATAGCGCCTGCGGTCCGGCTGGAGCGTAGAGTGGAAGAACTCCAGGATCTGCGCCCGTTGTTCTTCTGTCATGTAGTCCCATGACAGGTAATCGGCGCCATCGCGATCCGCAAAGAAACTCAGCACCGGGACCTTGAGTTTCGAATATTCCGGTACATAACTTTCGAAAGTGTCGTTGATGGCCTTGGATATGTCGTCCGACATTTTATCCACTACTCTGCCGTCGGGAGTCTCCCTGAACACATGCCTGGATTGTTCTTCCATCGCATCGTTCCATATCACGGCAAAGGTAGGGAAACGCTTTTTGGTCTCGGCATTGAATTCTTCGATTGTTCCGTGGAATTCCTCCGGCCAGCCCGGCATGATTTTGGGGAGGGGATTCTTTTCCCAGACGGCCTTGTTTTCCGCCAGGAAGTCCTCGTAGGCCGCGTCCAGAAACACCAGTTTGAGAACGCGCTCCGGATATAAGGTGGTGAAATGACACAGTTCGATATATGCCATTGAATGCCCGGCCAGAATCACCTTCCCGATCCCGAGTGAATCCAAAAACTGACGCAGGTCTTCGGTCAGCATATCCGGGTCGTAGCCTGTTTCGGGATAATCCGAATCGCCATGTCCGCGCCGGTCTAGCGCGATCACGTGGAATTTGTCTGTAAAGCGCGGGGCCAACTGACCAAAGATATACGCGGAACAACCCATGCCCGTCAGGAAAAGAAGCGCGGGGCCGTCTCCACCCCAGTCCAGGTAGTGGAGGCGGATGCCGTTTGCGATTACGAAGCCGCTTTTTGGTGGAATCATTTTCATTGCGTGCGTCCGAATATTTCGTCAATCTTCTTCATCTGTTCATCGTTCAAGAGGCCGAAGTCCATGGCTGCGATGTTCTCCTTCACCTGTGCCAGGGTCCTGAATCCGGGAATGGGGATTGTCCGAGGGTGCCGCGTCCAGATCCAGGCGAGGGCGATTTGCGATAGGGTTCGCAGGTCGCCAATCCCGGTAAAATATTCCCGTACCTCGCTGACGCGTCGACGGTTTAGCGTGGGCCGCTCACGGTGCATATCCCAAATGTGGCGCACGTCGTCTTCTGGGAATGTCGTGTCGCTGGTGAATTTCCCTGTCAACGTGCCCATGGCGAGCGGACTGCGGTTGATGCTGGCTTGGTCGAGTTCATCACAGAGGGTCAGGATTTCGGTCACGCCGCCGATCATGTTCAGCCAGTGCTGGATCGCTGTGCAATGCGGACCCTGCGCGAAGGCGCGCGCCCCTTCGGGATTATCGGTGCTCCAGCCGTACCAGCGGATCTTTCCATCTTTGACGAGCGATTCCAGTACATCGCGAACTTCACCTGCCTTTTCCGCAGGATAGTCATCCACGTGAAATTGGTAGAGGTCAATGTAGTCCGTGTTCAGGCGGCGGAGACTGTCATCACATTCCTGACGGATTCGGGCGACAACCTCGTCGGTCTCGGTGACGGTTTTATTCGTCTCATCCACAAGGTAACCGAACTTCGTCGCCACGATGACCTTGTCCCGCCGTTTGGTCAGCGCTTTGGCGAGGACGCGTTCGCTGTGGCCGCATCCGTAATTGGCGGCTGTGTCGAAGAAGTTGATTCCCATATCGAGTGCGTAATGGATGGCGCGAATCGATTCGGCATCGTTCACTCCGCTCCAGCCAGAGGGACTCTTGCTGCCATCTTTTTCCAGCCATTCCCATGGTCCGCCCATAGCCCAACAACCCAATCCCAAAGCGCTTACTTCGATGTCACTGCGTCCCAAACGTCTTTTGAACATGATGTCTCCTGAAATGAAATGTATATCGAACACAGTCTAGCAAAAAAGAGGGCAAAATAAATCATCCTTGTGAGTGGTTTATTTTTCAATAAGCTGTGGTACTATACAGGTAGAAAGAACAAAATTACGATATCAATGCACAACAAACTGGCGGCTAAACAACCGCCAGTTTGTATTTTTCCCACTCATTCAGTCTTCAACTCCGCGCTATAATATCCAGGATATGAGATCCATTCCCATCCCCGCGCGGGCAGAAACACACCCACACCTGCGCCCCCTCAATGTCTTGCGCGACCTGCCGCAAGTGGCGGACCTCATCGAATTGTGTTTCCATCACAACATGGACCATGAAGGTGAGACATACGTCCGCGAGATGCGCCGCGCCAGCCAGGACTCCTCGTGGGTGCGTTCGGTGGAAAATGCATCTTCCATGCCGCTTACAGGTTTTGTGTGGGAGCAGGATGGGAAAATCATCGGCAATGCCAGCCTGATCGTTTTTCGTCGCCAGCGCAAAAAAACCTATATGCTTGCCAATGTGGCCACGCATCCCGACCATCGTCATCGCGGCATCGGACGTGCCGTCACCGAAACAGCCGTCGCACACGCCCGCGAACATGGCGCGGATGAACTCTGGCTCAACGTGCGAGACGACAACCCCGACGCGATCGACCTCTATACCGACCTCGGCTTTCGCGAACACTCCCGCCGCACACAGTGGCAATCGTCCGACCCTCCCACTTCTCCAAATTTGAACGGCTTTCAAATCGTGCCGCGCCAGTCGCGCTTCTGGCCGGCACAACAGGCATGGCTCGATCAAAATCACCCCAACGAACTGGCATGGTACCGCGCCTGGAATTTCAAAGGTCTCGCTCCCGGACTGTGGAACTGGCTTTATCTCCTCTTCGTGGACATGAACCTGCGACAATGGGCCGCGTTGCGCGATGACTCATTACAAGCGATTCTTTCCTGGACCCCGAACGGGGGGCGCCACGAACCGCTCTGGCTGGCACTCGGGGCGGATTCCGCTCCCGAAGCCGCGACCCACCTCCTCGTCCACGCGCGACGCGAACTCGGCAGGCGGAGATTCATCCTCGAGCATCCCGCTGGTCGTGTGGATGAGTCCATCCGTGCCGCGGGGTTTGTCCCGCTACGGACATTGATCTGGATGCGTGCGGAAGGCGCGACAAAATAGAACCATTTGCGTAGATGGTTTTAGAAAAGGAGCAACAATGAACAAGTTTCTTATACGATGGATCATCAACAGTCTCGCCGTGTGGGCGGCGGTAAGTTTTGTCCCTGGCATTCACTGGACGAACGACTGGATTTCGCTGATCGGGCTGGGTTTGATTCTGACGCTTGTGAACGCGATTGTCCGCCCTTTGGCAAAATTTGTGGGATGCCTGCCCATCATCCTCACGCTTGGATTGTTCGCGCTCGTTATCAATGCTGGCATGTTCTGGCTGACGGGCGTGATCGGCAATGCCTTTGGCGTGGGTTTCACCGTGGACGGATTCTGGCCTGCCTTCCTTGGCGGCCTTGTCGTCAGCGTGGTGAGCCTTGTGATGGGCATGTTCCTGCGCGATGAGTTGAAGGGGAAGCGCAAGTAAGCAGGGAGTGATAATTTGTAAACGAAAGGACAGTCGCTTTCGTAGCGGCTGTCCTTTTTAATAATCACGCATGATATGTTGAATTATTTTATAGCGTCCAAAATCTTTCACACACCATTTAATTTTTCGGCTTGCCAGAAGTTCTTTGTCTCATCACTTCAAACATCAGCACGGACCCCGCCACCGCGGCATTGAGCGATTCTGTCCTTCCCGCCATCGGGATTTTAATTCGCTGACTCGCTAACTTTCTCGCCGACTCGCTCGCGCCCTCTGCCTCTCCTCCCACAATCAACGCCAACGGTTGACGCAGGTCTGCATCCCAATAGGATTGCCCGTTCATATCAGCAAGATAAACCTGCAGGCCTGCAAACCTGCCAGCCATGTCTTCCCACCCCATCGCATGGATTGGCAATCGGAAATGAGCGCCCATCCCCGCGCGGACAGTCTTCGGTGCGAAAGGGTCGGTCGTCTCGGGCGGGATCAGCATCGCGTCCACGCCCGCCGCGTCCGCCGAACGGATCAGTGTCCCGAGGTTGCCTGGGTCGCGGATCTGGTCGGGGATGAGGAGGAAAGTTGGGTAATTGGTAACTGGTAATTGGGTAAGTTGGAGGACGGCGAGGATGCCTTGCGAGGTTTCGGTATCGCTCAGGGATTTCATCAGGCTGGAGGGGATTTCGTCACATTCCACACCTAGAGACGTTAAACGTTTAACGTTCAACTTTCCACGCTCATTCAATGTCTCGTCATATAACACAAATCGAAATCCCCAATTACTATTTGCCGCCTCTTCAACGAGACGTACGCCCTCGGCTATGAAAGCGGATTCGGCGCGGCGTTCTTTTGCGCGTCCCATCAAGGCACGAACGAGTTTGAGTTTGGGGTTTTGGGGAGAAGTAATCATGGGTGATGGTAATGGAGAATGGATCATGGTTAATGGAAGATGGACTGCCAAACCATTAACCACGATCCATTAACTATCCTCCATCCTCCATATTTTTAGAAATACTTCGACTGTGGCGTCATCGAATAACACCAGCCGCACGATTTTTAACTGGGAAGTTAGTTGCTCAAAATACTCTTTGATGGATTTGAACATGATCCCCGCGGCGCGCTCTTTTGGAAAACCGAAGATGCCCGTGGAAATGGCAGGGAACGCGATGGACGACAATCCCAACTCATCCGCGGTGCGCAGGGAACCTGTCACCGCGGCCGCGAGTTTTGCGTCCTCGTCGCCATCGCCCCAAACGGGACCGACAGCGTGGATCACATATCTCGCAGGCAGAGTCCCGCCCGATGTCCACGCGGGACGCGAGTGGGGGACGAGTCCGTGTTTTTGAATCCACGCGTCGCTCTCGTCCTGGATCACGTCTCCGCCGCGGCGGACGATGGACCAGGCTACGCCGCCTCCGTGCTGGAGATGTTCGTTGGCCGCGTTGACGATGGCGTCCGTCTCTTCGAGCGTGATGTCGCCCTGCGCGATCTGAATTTGTTGACCGGTGGCTAAAGCCTTTTCCGCGAGAACTTTGCTCATGTGTCCATTCTACAACAAAAACGCCCGCTGTTTTCAACGGGCGTCTTGCTAATCGTTATTTCGCCTGCGCCACCACTGTGGCAAAGGCCTGCGGGTCGCGGACAGCGATGTCGGCCAGCATCTTGCGGTTGAGACCGATGTTCGCCTTCTTGAGGGCGGCCATCAGTCGGCTGTAGGTTGTGCCGTTGAGGCGGGCCGCGGCGTTGATGCGGGCGATCCACAACTTGCGCAGGTCGCGCTTGCGGACGCGGCGGTCGCGGAACGCGTACCACATGCTTTTCAGCATGGCTTCGTTGGCGCGTCGGAACAGCAAATGCTTCGAGCCGCGCTGTCCCTTGGTGTATTTCAAAACTTTCTTGTGACGGCGATACCCATACGGGCCGCTTTTTACACGAGCCATTTTCTAAACCTCCTGCAACCCTCGGGCGTCGGTTGGTCAAACCAGTTGCGTACACCCGAAAGCCGCAAATAAAACGGATACGATTATTTTTTCTTTTTCATGTATGGCGCAAGACGGTTGATACGCTTGATGTAACCATCGCCTTCCACGGTCACCATTTCGGTGAACAACGCCGTTGTTCGGTCAGACGTGCGGCGGCGCAGATGGCTCTTGCCGCCTTTCGTGCGAACCAGTTTGCCAGCGCCAGTCAGACGAAAACGCTTTGAAGTCGCCTTGTGCGTTTTCAGCTTTAACTTGCCGGCTTTTGCTTTGCGGGGCATGACTGTTACTCCTTTCAGACAAAATGAACCGCGGGACGCTTGCGCGTATTCTCCCGCGGAATTCAACATCGTTGGGGCTTACTCGAACTTACGCTTCAGCCGGGACTTCGGCCTGCTCTGCCGCTTTTTCCTTTTTCTTGGCAGACGGTTTGCCGGGCACCAGCACCACCAGCATCGTACGGCCTTCCATCATGGGGGCCTGCTCGATCACCGCCACGTCCGAGAGACTCTGCGCGATCTCTTTCAGGTCTTCGAGCGCGATTTCGGGATAATCCATCTCGCGTCCACGAAACTTGACCGTCACGCGGACTTTGTGTCCCTGCAAGAGCCAGCGGCGGGCGTCGTCCACTTTGAAGCCGCGGTGGGCTTCGTTGGTCTTCGGGCGCA
>QZIJ01000148.1 GCA_003598975.1 Anaerolineaceae bacterium
TTGGGGCAGAGTTTATTTTACCCGAATCACGCCTGTGAAATCTCGTTCGAGTGACTAAATTCTGATTTCGAGTTGTCTCATTTCATTGACACATTCCGCAATGAAGGGAGCGACTGACCGCGATTGCGAATAATATCGCCGATGAAATGTTTCAATCCACGCTCCCAATGAAGGGAGCGACCGGAATGCGCTTGATGGAGTGTATGCGTTTACGGGTGTTTCAATCCACGCTCCCAATGAAGGGAGCGACGAGCGCCACCTATCTGTTGACCACGGGTCAATGGTTTCAATCCACGCTCCCAATGAAGGGAGCGACGATTCGTCTGTAGCGCGTCTTAGCCAAGATATTGTTTCAATCCACGCTCCCAATGAAGGGAGCGACTGGATGAGGTAGTGGTTGAGGAACGCTATTGCCTGTTTCAATCCACGCTCCCAATGAAGGGAGCGACCATCAACCTCAGCGCCGCGCTGACCTGGAGCAAGTTTCAATCCACGCTCCCAATGAAGGGAGCGACCTGGGCGGGATGATCTGCTGGATTTGCATACGTTGGTTTCAATCCACGCTCCCAATGAAGGGAGCGACACCGCATACACGATGATCGGCGCAATGAAAGCCAGTTTCAATCCACGCTCCCAATGAAGGGAGCGACGCATAATGCGCCCGTTATCATCCAGGACGAAATCGTTTCAATCCACGCTCCCAATGAAGGGAGCGACATCGTCGAATTTATCGCTGATGTCCATTTCATCCATGTTTCAATCCACGCTCCCAATGAAGGGAGCGACTGGCTGGCAAGCACCGCTATGGCGAAACCTGGACTGTTTCAATCCACGCTCCCAATGAAGGGAGCGACTCAAATGATGTTGAAAGCTGCGGAGAGCGACCGAGTTTCAATCCACGCTCCCAATGAAGGGAGCGACCAAGCGACAGCGCACATTTTCCACAGGTGTGCCGTTTCAATCCACGCTCCCAATGAAGGGAGCGACCCTTGATCTGCGGATTTTTCGCCATCCAGATCGTGTTTCAATCCACGCTCCCAATGAAGGGAGCGACCTGCATGGACACAGTCTGATGATGCGGGTCTCACTGTTTCAATCCACGCTCCCAATGAAGGGAGCGACTTTGAATAATCTGCTTACAGCCGCAGAGCCGCAGAAGTTTCAATCCACGCTCCCAATGAAGGGAGCGACGAGGCGAAGATATCGATCAAAGGCGAGCCGGATGTTTCAATCCACGCTCCCAATGAAGGGAGCGACTTAGCACCAGTTGTTTGCCGTGGCGATCGGCGAGTTTCAATCCACGCTCCCAATGAAGGGAGCGACTTGATCCAGCAGGCGTCCAGATCGGAGAGTGCGGTTTCAATCCACGCTCCCAATGAAGGGAGCGACCTGCCGATGTACGCGATGGTGATGTGTGGAATGTTTCAATCCACGCTCCCAATGAAGGGAGCGACGAGAGGACGGAATGCAGGGTGGGGGAGGTCATGGAGTTTCAATCCACGCTCCCAATGAAGGGAGCGACGAGACCATCCGCACACGGTAGACAGATTGCGAGCCGTTTCAATCCACGCTCCCAATGAAGGGAGCGACTTCCCGACCAGCAGGACAATATCGGCTGTCAACTGTTTCAATCCACGCTCCCAATGAAGGGAGCGACGTGTTATAACTGCCGCATATCCGTTTGGTTCAAGTTTCAATCCACGCTCCCAATGAAGGGAGCGACGCAAAAGCGGATGGGATCGTTCTGGTATGAGGTGTTTCAATCCACGCTCCCAATGAAGGGAGCGACCAACGCGCCGCGCCGTCTCAGAAAAGGAAATCAGGTTTCAATCCACGCTCCCAATGAAGGGAGCGACGAAAAGGCGCATCCAGCCAAGCGTGGTCTACAGTTTCAATCCACGCTCCCAATGAAGGGAGCGACCCGCGCCACCCACCCACCCCAGCGTTGACAAAGTGTTTCAATCCACGCTCCCAATGAAGGGAGCGACCCAATGTAATGGGGTGTGTTGATCTGCGATGAGTGTTTCAATCCACGCTCCCAATGAAGGGAGCGACTTTTCATCCTTCTTCCTTCCTTCAAAAAAGTGGTGTTTCAATCCACGCTCCCAATGAAGGGAGCGACATCGTGACATTGGGCGGAATCCTGTTCGAGTCAGTTTCAATCCACGCTCCCAATGAAGGGAGCGACCGCTCCTAATATTTATACCTACAGTCAAGTCTGTTTCAATCCACGCTCCCAATGAAGGGAGCGACTAGATACCATCCCCATACAAACGGCACATTCGCAGTTTCAATCCACGCTCCCAATGAAGGGAGCGACCCAGCAGGCGGAAACCATACGTAATGGCGAGGAGGTTTCAATCCACGCTCCCAATGAAGGGAGCGACTTGGGACGGATCGCGCTGGCGACTTGGCTTTACGAGGTTTCAATCCACGCTCCCAATGAAGGGAGCGACAGCCAGTATTTTCCACCTTGTCAGTAAACAACTTGTTTCAATCCACGCTCCCAATGAAGGGAGCGACCCTGCTGGCGGTGCAGATGGGACACGCAAGCCCTGTTTCAATCCACGCTCCCAATGAAGGGAGCGACATGCACTTCCAAGCGGTATGGCGGTAGAACACGTGTTTCAATCCACGCTCCCAATGAAGGGAGCGACCATTGCCGCGCTTGGGCTCGTTGCTGTTTACCCGTTTCAATCCACGCTCCCAATGAAGGGAGCGACTTCATGATTTATATCTTTATTCCAATGATAGGGTTTCAATCCACGCTCCCAATGAAGGGAGCGACCGCAACATCTGGGTAAAAAAATATCCTTACCGCCAGATATTGGTCTTGCTGTTTCCATTCTACCTGTAAAATTCACAAAAATGCCATTTTTATCGCTATATTCAGTTGTTAAGGTGCAAGATTTTCTGCGAACCTGAGCGTGATTTTATGTGGGCTTTGGGTTCGCAAGGGGGGAGATTGCTTCGGGCTTCGCCCTCGCAATGACATTACGAAATGATCGCCCCTTCCAAATCAATGCTTGGCTTCGCCCCAATGTGTTCGACGCGGCTTTTCCAGTTGTCGCCGAGGTAGTAGAAGCGAAGCGAGTCCACTTCGGGGTCTATGATCTTAAGCAGTTTATTTTGTAATTCCTTGAGTTGAGCCGGGTCAATCAAACACTCAAAGACGGAATTCTGCACACGCTGACCGTAGTCCTGGCATTTCTTCGAGACCTTACGCAGGCGCGCCTGCCCTGCTTTGGTTTCGGTTTTTACGTCGTAGGTGATCAAGACCATCATGGCGGCGCACCCTCCTGCGGGGGGACCGGCTGCCAGTAACCGCCTTCGCCAATGACGAAAACCGATTCTTGGGTGACGACGCTGCCGGGCGCAAAGCGGATGTCGTTAAAGGCAAGATGTTGGCCAATGTGCTTGCGCTTGCCTTCTTCATCTCCCTCAGCGTGCCACTCACGCCCGACCATCGGTTCGACATTGCCAGCGATGGACCCGGCTTTGGTATCTGTGTGAGCCAGCACAGGCTGATCTTTATCCAGGGTCACGGCGGGGCGTTTGTCGAGATGGAGCTCGATTTTGTCAAGCCCAAACAGTTTGTCGCCTCCAGAAAAATGTCGAAGATTTTTCAACCGCGCCTCACCCCAGCCGTAGCCGCGCTCGCCGCCCAACTGTAAGCGGCGGAACGCGCCTTGCCAGTCGTATTTGTCGCGTTTGAGGCGCTCTTCATCCACGAAGATATATCCCAACAGGTACACCGGCTTGCCTTCGTCCAGCGTGTGGGGAGTGATGAACTCGGTTTCGTAAAGCAGCCCCTCGGCCGCGGTTTGCTGAGGGTATTCAAGGGAGGCAGCAGCGTAACTGCTGAGAAAGCGGCGGCGGAATCGGGCTTCGTCCTTCCAGGGGAAGCATACTTCCCATTCTCCTGATTCGTTTTCTTTTTCGAGCGCGGGATAGAAATAGGTGAAGGTCAGGTATTGGGCAAAGGTTTTGCTCACAGCGCGATAAGGGTCACCGGCAACCTCGCCGGTTTCACCCTTGTTACGTGCCACGCGGCTGACCAACGCGCCGCGCAGGACGCGCCCGGTGACGTAGGGACGGGTGCGCTGTAAGTAACTGATGCGTCCCCAGCCGATGTGTAAGGGTGTGTGCAGGCGCAGGATCACTCGGTAGGCTGTCCAGGTCATGGCGGTCTCCTCAACTTTGCGCCTTGCCTGCGGCTTTAGCGCCGTAGCGGGAGTAGATGAGCATTTGTTCGAGGGCCTCTTTTGCCAGCAGCAGGATTGGCAGGCTTTCGGTGATTTTCTGGGCATATTCCAGATTATCTTTGGAGGTGTCTTCAATTCCCATTGCTTTCAGCAGTTCACGCATTTGTTGAATAACCTTGTTGCCGTTTTCCTTCTCTCTGGCTAGGAGGTAGAGAAAACAGGCATAGACACCGTTTTCTTGCAGCACGCCGAGGGTTTTGGTGAGGCTGTTTTCCAGGTCTTTGGGTTTGACATTGGCATTTTGCGCGGTCTGGACGAGGGCTTGGGCATGTTTCGCCGCGAGGAAATCGAGGTTGTGTTTGGGGAGGTCGTTCATTTCGGCTCCTCCAAGCTTTTGAAGATATCGTCCTGGCTTTTCAGCGTTGGCTTCCCGACAACTTTTATGCGCCCGAAGCCGCGCGTGCCCATGCCGCCCACGCTGAGGTATTCCATCATGCTGAGGCCGGCTGCGACGACATCCAGGGGGCCTTGCCATTTTTTGCCGGGCAGCGGGTCGCCTTGTTGGGTCGTCTCTGTGGGGAAGGGGCGGTTGTCTTTGTCTGCATAGTAATCGTCCAGCACGACTTCGGCGGTGAGGAAGGTGGCGCGGGGGATGGCTTCGTATGTGTAGAGCGCGCCGTCATCGGCTGCGCCGGTCTGGGGGTCTATGGCGACGGAGGTGCGAACTTCGAGGTTGCTATTGACGAGGTGGCTGAAGAGGGTATCGGAGACGAGGACGAGGCGGTTAGCGACGGTGGCCCATTGCGGGGCATCTCCCCACATGGAATGCGTGATTTCAATTTTGGAATCGGGAACCACGTCAAGCAGCAGCCAGCCGAGGTTAAGCCGTTCATTGTGGTTGAAGGATGTCCAGCACGCGGCATCTTGGGGAGAGCCGTCTGGAATGTTCTTGAAACCGGCATCGCGCAAGCGTTGAGGGGTGCTGACCCAGACAGGTCCTACCATCGAATGGACAGGGAAGAACAGGAGTTGGGCGTCGAAGAGGTTGACCACGCCGGAATACATCTTGTCGCCTATGATTTGACCGAAGGTGTATAAAATGGGGTTCGTTTCCGGGTCTTTCACCTTCTCGTGGTTTTGCCCGGCGGCGTCGGGTGTGCCGTAGAGATAGGCGGCGTAGGAGCGCGCCGCGCCGTGCAGACTGCTGCCGGGGATTTTGGGCAGGCGCGTGCCGGGTTCGCGGGCGATGCTGTTATCCACCCGTCCCAGGCGATAGCCGCCCGCGCCGGGGTGGACGGGGTCGAGGGTCATCAAGAGGTAACGCTGGTGGAGATAGCGGTCGGTGGTCATGGGGACACTCCTTGTTTTTCTTCCTTTTCTTTGAGGATTTCGAGGTGCAGTTCTTCGAGGTCGGTTAGTTCGCCGCGCACGGCGGCGGTGATAAGTTTTGTTTGCATGTCATTGCGAGCCGCCTCAGGCGGTGAAGCAATCCCCATGCTCTTCCAGGTCTGTTCTTTGGGCCATTGGGCAGTGGCGAGGGTGTCTTCTACGAATTGACGGAACGTTGCATCGTTGGCGGATGCGCGCTCCTGGTCACGCCCGAACCAGCGTTCGCGCACGGTTTCGATGGTCTGGAGGGTTTGTTTGAGTTGGGTACGGGTGAGCGCTTTCAGGCATTTCCAGACATCATCGAGGCGGGTGAGGTCTTCGAGGTAGTAGGGCCGGCTGGGGCGGGCGGAGCGGCGGCCGTTTTCGTCGTAGTGAATTTCGAAGCGACGGGAGGCGGCGTCGAGGTAGAGGAAGTCGAAGGTGGATGGCATCAGGTAAATCGTTTCGCCAGGACGCAAATCAGCAGCGTGGATAATCCAACAATCCACCGTAGTGCCGTTGCCGTCCGGTCTGGAGGTTTTGAACGCGCGGCGCGTGTGTGCGTCTGCATTCTGGTCGTTACCGCCTGTTTCCAAAAAGACGTAGGGATACCAGCGGTCTTCCGTGTTTCCATCGCTCATTTTCAATGGAATCTTCCAGTGGATGCCATATCCTTCGCGCTCCAGATCCAATTCCAATTTACCTGCGCCGGTTTTGAGCGACTTGACTGACCATTCCTGGAAGGTGGTTCGTTGGTTGAACATTGCTCGCCCGGCGTCCAACATAGCATGAAGGGGTATGCGGCGGTGGGCGTAGACGCACCCCAAATGCAACGGCAGGCGGTCGCGTACCTTGCCCATTTCTTCTTCATATTTCTCTTTAATGCGCTGCAATATCGCAAGCGACTTATCCGCCGGCACAAGCATCATGAAAGAGCGCGGCTCGGCCAGAACGGGGATGGCTGTGGCGTATTGATTGGCCTGGTAACCTATCTCACGGATAAAAATTCCGTTGATGAGATTTTTCTTGCCGCGTCCTGCTGGGGCGTCCGCATTGTACAACATGGGTTGACGGGATTGTTCAACAAACTGGACGCGCAGGTAATCCTCTACGAAAATGGCGGATGCCGCCGGGTCCTTGTAGATGCCGCTTTCAGCGCCCAATCGGTGCGCAAGATAACAAAGGTTATCGATGCTGACCAGATAACCCTCACGATTGTTCTCCGGCGGTACCCATACGATGCTGAGTTCAGAAACCCCTACCATGAGGTCATAAGCGTGAAAGGGACCCAAGCGAGGCGGTTTATCGAGGTAAATTTTCAAGCGGCGGCGGTCATCGCTCAACAGTTGCAAAATCTCGGTTTGGATTTCATTCCAGAAAGTGCGCGTGGTTTCCCAAATCCGGCGCAAGCGGCTGAAGGAGGGGTTTTTGCTTGTAACCGGGTCTCCTTTGGTGTTTTGCGGGTCGTGTGGCGCAATGACAAAGAGGGTTTCGAGCAAACGGCCGTCCAGCCAATGATGCAGGTCGAATTGGCCGGTGATGAGCGCCAGACGACCGAAAACATCGGCGACCTCATCGTTCCAGATGGTCTTATCCGTTTGGGATGTTGCCCACTCCTGAGATCGGTCGGCGCGGCGCTGTTCGCAAATATCGCACACGTTGCGGTCTTTGGCTTTTGCGCCAGGACCTTGCGGGCGCAAACCGCACACGGTGCAGATGTCGGCGTTTTCACCATTCCAATATGGACGGATTGCATTGGCATCCGCAGATGAGATGAACTTTCGATTCAGGAAATCGCTAATTTTGGGCAATTCATCGTTGGCAGAATTCGGCCAGTCCGGGTCCTGCCCCCACCAGGGTTGCTGTTCCAACTCGAGATGCGGCACTACTTCCCCACCAAGTCGAAGATTGGGTTTGCCTTTCACTGTGCCTTGTGAAAACTCTTGCAAGATGATGTTTCGCAGACTTGCCCCACTGTTGTCGGTACAATCCAGCAGGTCAGGAACATTTGGTACGATGTAGAGGCTGCCGTTTTCGTCGCGGTACACTTCACTGCCGAGCGGGTAAGTGACTTCCAGGAGTTCGCGCACCTTGTTCAGTCCATCCGCGCGCAATTCCTGCTTCGCCAGCAGGTCGGGAATGCGTGTTGCGGTGAGGAGATAATCCAGCCCATTGACACGGACGCCCAGTAGCCGCCAGCGGAGGTCGCGCGCCTGAGGTTGATAACCCAGCAAGGCGCCCGCCAGCGCGGCTTTGTAAAGCGCGGCAACTGTACTTGACCATTCCCACAGCAAGACTTCGTTCATTGGACGACGAGTATCGCCGCCAATACGCGAGAAAAGTGTTTTAATTTCGCCTTGCAATGTGTTTCGTTCGAGTGTTGTAAACGGGTCACTCGCTATTTTCTGCCACGAGATTTTCTGCCGTAAATCTTGTGTGAGATTGGGGGGAATTTGCGTGTTTTCAAATCCAAAAGGCGAACTCACATGGGCGGGGTAAGTTTGCAGGGTAGGCGCATCTTGTTTTTCAATATGAGCGGCGTAATGACAGCGGTTCAAGTATTCATCGCAGAAGTCATCCTTCTTGCGATTCTTCACCAAGATGAAAGCCAACTGTTTTCCCAAGAGGTTGACTGAGCGGGTTGGAATTAAGTCACCGGTATCCTGTCTCCCTGACGGAGATGGAGCGTTGTTGGTATATTCGTGAACGTGCGCGTCCGTATGCTTAAAATCATCATGCAGCAGCGCCGCCACCTCAGCTAGCAGGATGGCATCGCGGTGTTGGGCAAGTGTGTTTAGCTGGCTCATGGCGTTTGCTCCTTTGAGATTACTCGTTTCAGTGCATCCGCCTTGCGTTTGAGCAGGGTCAGGCTGTTAAAATCCTGGATGATGGGTTCTGTGGCTGATGGATAGTTGACTTTGATGTCGCCATTTTGGGGGAGTTGATTAGACGCCAGCCCAAAGCCGCTGCTGGTTTTGGCTCCAAAGCCGTAGACGGTGAACAGCGCTTCCAGCCCTGCGGCCACCAGTTGCAGGTCGGCGAAAATTTGTTGGCGAGTTTCGCCCACAGCTTTGCCAATGCGATCCAGTGGGGTGTAGAGCAGAGTGAAAGCGCCATCTGTGCCAATCGGAACAGATTCCATCAGGATGGGGTTTTTGCCAAAACGCCGTTCCCGGTCGTGGGGATTGATAATTTCCAGGCTGGTTTGGGTGAAGAAGGTGGGGTAGAAATAGAGACGGCCGTTATTCCCTTTTTCCGGCTGTTCATCATTTGCGGTGCCAAATAGCTGCTTGATCTGATCATCCTCTTCCTGGTGTCCTAGCTGCCATAAAGCGTGACGCAAAGAACCTTTCCAGGCGGTAGGGCGCACCATCGGCAAGCGAAACACTTTGTCCCGCACAATGGGGTTGTCCACAATGTAAAACTGGTTGTCATCGCGGGAGGTATATGGCTTGAGCAGTTTGAACGTAAATTGGATACAGAACGATCCGAGAGGCAGCTGGCTCAGGTCAATCAGGGGAGGCTTTAGAAAGTCCGGCAACTGCCCCAAATCAACTTTTAACCGCTTCTTTGCCCAGTCGGTACGTAAAGCGTTGCCACCTGTGTCTCTATCATCTTTGTGACCTGTAGCAACCAACACATGATAACGAGTGGTTACAGCATCTATGTTGTTGTAATCAATGCCAGCAAACCCATTTTCGTACTCCTCCTGTCCTAAAATGGCGTAATACTTCGGATTCATACGCTCACCTCTCTTCCGTCTAAAAGCTCTGTACCGATTATTTTTCGATCCACTTTGATATGTGAGAACATGCTTTTCAGGCTCGCCTCTATTTCACGCGCCGTGTCCGAATTCGTGAAGCCCCAAACCCGCAGGTGGTAGCCAGTTTCAGCTTCATTCTTTTTATAGAGATGACTGACAAAAACAGTGCTGGCACGTTTGTCCCTCTCACTTCCCTTTAAAGTGCCAAATACCCGGCGCGTAGGCATTTTCCCATGCTTTAACCGGTAGGATTGACGCAATCCCATCTCATTGGAACCAGGCAACTTATAGCGAATGTCGAAGGAAACTGGCAAAAGCAGCGACTGATATTTTCGGAACGTTTGCAAATCCCCAACGACGTTTAAGGCAGCAAATTGGCTATTAGCGTCTTGCTCTGGAACAATACACTGCAACAGCCAATAGTCACGTAGTGATGGATATGCGCCAGACAGAGCCTTTTTCGGTCCTGGCTCAATGATGTTTTGCCGGACTATGGCTAGACCTTCTATCGCTGAAATGGAGCTCTCATTATGAACAATACCGAAACCATATTGTGGTTTGGCGCCAATTGCACCTAATTGAGACACCAGGGAAAGTAGTGCTTTCATAATCTCGTGCTGGCTTTCATAGCCACGCATCCAGCGAAATATTAGCATAAGCTCACCAAAAGCAACGTGGCTGTTTCCGGACTTATAAATTTTAGACAGCCACCAATGATTGAATCCTCCTTGTTTATCGTTGGTAGCCAGCCAAAAGGGTTCGGACCGTGTGGCCGAGGCTTGTAATTCAAAACGACGTTTCCAGCTCGTGCAGCCAAACAAACGACAAACAGGGCAGACGCCAATCAGCCCATCTTCAACGTTTTTCGTCTTTTCGTACGCTTTGGCATCAAATTGACAGCGATGTTCAAGATTATCTGACGTAGGATCGCACACATCACCCCCCAAACCGCGCACAATAACCTCGTACCACCAGCGCAGCGAGCCGATCAGGCCGGTCTCGTGCAGGCGGTCGCTGGTCTGGTCCACGCCGCCGGTCCACAGGGGGGTAAGGGTTTTCAGGGTAATGTTCATAAACACCTCCGTTGATGGTACGTGATTGATCTACCGAGGATAGAAGTTTGGTGATTATACTCCCTCACTTTCGGGTTCAATTCCAGAAGAACGGCGGGTACGCATCCAGATCGCCGCGAAGATGACGCGCCAATAACATCGCCTGCACATGCGGCAGCAGCCCAAACGGAATCTTCTCTTTGAGGTATGGGTGCATGAGTTCCTCTTTCTTGCGTTCCTGCCACGCAACCAATACCGCTTTGCGCGTGTCATCGTCCATCAATACGCCGCCGCTTTCTTTTTGCGTGAAGCCTTTGCCTGCAATTTGTTTTCGATTCACCAGCGACAATGCCAGCCGATCCACTAACACAGGGCGCAGCTCTTCCATCAAATCGAGCGCAAGTGACGGACGCCCGGGGCGGTCTCGGTGTAGAAAACCGACAAATGGGTCCAGACCAACCGTCTCCAGGGCTGAGGCGGTTTCATTCGTCAGGAGCGTGTAAAGGAAAGAAAGCAGCGCGTTCATATTATCCAAAGGCGGACGGCGGTTCCGTTCCTTGAAGAAAAAATCGTCGCGCTGATGCAGGATCAAATGGTCGAACACACCGAAGTAAATCTTCGCCGCGCTTCCTTCAAAACCCATCAGGTCGGCGGTGGAGTTGCATTGTGGGATCGCCTTGAGAGTCTCCTTCATAAAATTGGATGCGCCTGTCAGCGCTTCGACGTTCACAAGCATGGCATGATCGCGGATGGCGCGTTCGAGGACTTTGCGGCAGTTGGAGATTTTCCCCAGCAAAAAAGATCGAGCGATGGGGACGCTCTGCGCCTCTTTCTCCGACCATTCAAACTGTTTCTTCCTCAGCAGGACATTTCCTTTCACCCGACCCGTGACCCGCGCTTGAAAACGTCCGTTGGGTGTAAGAAACGTCAGCCCAATGTTTCGATCTGCGCATGCACCCATCAGCGCGGGACTCGCTCCCTGCCACGTAAAGCAGACGATGTTCTCAAGGTTATGCAGAGGCAGGCGGGTTGAAGCGCCCTCCTCTTTTTTGATGACGACATTCTCGCCATCAAGAGAAAGAAAGGCTTCGGGCGTTGTGATGTAGAGGACGTTTCCGAGATGTTTCATAAACTCACTTCCATGTCGTTGCGAGGAGGGTGCTCTTCCCGACGAAGCAATCTCCTGCTCGCGGCATGTCGTTGCGAGACAGCGATCTTCTGTCGAAGCAACCTCTCGTTTCATGAGAAGCATCCTGTTGCCAGGGGATTGCTTCGCAACGAACGCTCGCAATGACATGATGGATTTATGTCACTGCGAGGAACGAAGCAGTCTCCTGATAACTGGAGATTGCTTCGTCGCAAAGTACAAGAGCGCTCCTCGCAACGACATATCATCAAGATATTTCATCAAACAAATCTTTCCACTTCGGATTCAAACTATTGACCAAATCAATCTTCTTCTGCCGCGAGCCGCCTTTGATTTGTTTTTCTCGCGCGATTGCCGCGTTGACATCGTTACCAATTTCAAAATAGACCAGTTTGTGGACGTTGTACTTTTTGGTGAACACGCCGCCGAGTCCGTTTTTGTGTTCGTACACTCGACGCGCCAGGTTATTCGTGACACCTGTATACAAAACAGTGTTGTGGGCGTTGGTCATGATGTAAACACAATATTGTTTGCCAACTGCCATATAAGCACTCCATTCCATGTCATTGCGAGACGGTGTTCGTCCGTCGAAGCAATCTCCTGTTCGTAGCATGTCGTTGCGAGGGTGTTCTTCCCGAAGCAACCTCCTTATTCGTAATGTCACTGCGAGGAACGAAGCAGTCTCATGGTAATTAGGAGGTTGCTTCG
Organism: Anaerolineaceae bacterium; assembly: GCA_003598975.1. Taxonomy (GTDB): domain Bacteria; phylum Chloroflexota; class Anaerolineae; order Anaerolineales; family Villigracilaceae; genus Denitrolinea. Next base: position 12,244 of record QZIJ01000148.1, read on the forward strand.
ACGCGAAAAGCAAAACCGCTCCTCGCAACGACATCATTCTTTCATGTCATTGCGAGGGCGTTCTTCCCGAAGCAACCTCCTTATTCGTAATGTCACTGCGAGGAACGAAGCAGTCTCATGGTAATCAGGAGGTTGCTTCGTCGCGAAAAGCAAAACCGCTCCTCGCAACGACATCATTCTTTCATGTCATTGCGAGGGCGTTCTTCCCGAAGCAATCTCCTCATTAACTTTGAACATCACATTAATCGGGAGGTTGCTTCGTCGCCAAGAGCAAGAGCGCTCCTCGCAACGACATTAATCTTCTATATTTTGTTCTATATACTTCGACGCCGCAACAACCTTCTCCTGCAATTTTGGCAGACAAACATCCGCCAGCGAACAGGAGCGGCAGCCTTTATGGGTCTTGACCTTCGGAGTGTAGCCTCGGCTGAAATAGTTGTGCATCTCGGCGGACATATCTTCTACCAACGTTCGCAATTCAGATGTGAACTCGATCTCCACACGATGCCGGGTTTCGCCGTAAAACAAATATCCGCGTGAAATGCGCGTGGACAGCATCTCTTCCAAACACATCGCCTGAGCGCAGAGTTGAGTCTCATCGCTATGGTCGCGCTTTTCCCTGCCGCGTTTGTATTCGATGGGGGAGGGGAGATACATCCCTTCGCGGTTGGGGAGTGTAATGCCCCCCTCTCCCTCAGAGAGCCCCGCAGGGGTGCTTCGCGAAGGGGCTGGGGGTGAGGGCTTGAACTCGACCACATCACACACACCCGACAACCCCAGCCGATACGAAGCCACAGGCACAGACCGCGCAGTGATGACCCCGTTCCTCGTTTCGGTGAAGAAGGGGTCATCGGCGCGTTTGTGCATGATCCTGCCCTCGGCAGTCAGCGCATTTTCCTTCCACTGTTGTTCGACGTGGATAAGCGCCCACTGCCTGCGACAAAACAGGAAGTGCTGTATGCCTGAGAGGGGCAGGAGGTCGTCCTGGGTGTATTCGGTCATTGTGTTTTATGTCGTTGCGAGACCGAAGGTCGAAGCAATCTCCTTGGTACAAGGGAATCGCTTCGGGTTAGGTTTCGCGGGGCTAAAGCCGCCTGCTCAGTTCATGGAAGCCCTTCGGGCTGATGGTCGAGTCCGCTTCAGCGGACTTCCATGCACTGAGGCAGGACATTGGTCCGCCGAATTACTCGCCATCAATTTCCTCGCAATTCAAGCCATCTAAATCACCCCTCGTGATTTTGTAATCTTCAATGCTCTTGGGTTGTTCAGAAGTGGCTTCCACTTTCAGCAGGCGATGAACTTTGGCAGAAGAATATTGCCCATTCTTGCTGTTGTGTTCCCACCAATAGACCTTGTAAACTTCCATGCTCCCTTCAGGGCGGGCAGACGAAGCGTCATTGCGGAAGAGAGTCTTGATCGCTTCCTTAATCGCTTCGGCGTCTTTGTCCGAGAAGCCCGTCTTTTCGGCGAGTTGTGGATTCATGCTTCCATAGAAGACATATACGCCATGATCTACGCGGTGTTTCATGCCCATTGTGTCGGAGCCGCGTTTTGAGCCGTCACCTTCGCCGCTTACGCTCTTGGTAATTTGGGTGCTGGAAATGCGGTCAAGAACAGGCGCGACAGAAAAAGCAGGGTGAATGGAAACGGGTCCACGAATGCCAATGGAAATACCCGAAGCAGTTCCCGCGCCACTCCCATAGGCAAACACTTGACCGAAGGCACGGACATCTATCCATTTTTCACATGCAAGTATTGCGGCTTTTTCCCTATCAGTCCAACTTGTAATTTCACCCTCCGCGCGTTTGCGAAGGCTGGGGTAATCATCTACCTTGTTATCATCAGACTGAACAAAAATCTTTTCATCTTCCTGCATGAGACGATTCCGAATCTTGCGCTTGATGGAAACATCGGAAAGTTCGCCAAGCCCTTCGTAATTCACACGCGGACGATTCCCGTTCAACGGGTCGCCATTGGGGTTGGCGTTGTTTACAGAAACGATTACAGCAAAATCAATTTTATTTTTCAGGGTGGACATGGTTAATTCTCCTTTGTTTTTTTATTTGGTGTCTGAGGTTTCGGCAGATTCATTTGAATCTTCTAAATCTTCGGCGCGATTGCTACGGAGAAATTCCCGCTGGCAGTGATAGCCCAACAAGAATTCGCCGCTAAGTCTTTTGTCGCTGGTAAAGTCGCCGTCATCGAAGGCGGCAACAACCTCGTCAATCAGTCGCTGGCGTTTTTTGGATTTTCCGCCAAGTCTTGCCTTGTACGGTGTTAAAGCCAGTTCAATTGTCCGCCAAGTGCTATATGGGTGTTCTGAGAACCTTTGCATTAATCGGGCAGCATTTGTCGGGCGGTCTTCACCTGCTTTACTTAATGCCCATTCTTCAAGGCTTTCTGCAAGAGCAAGCAACCTTCCATAGAGATAATCTCTGGTCTTTCTGTTCGGGTCAAGCGTCATGTCGTAATTCTCCTTTCGGTTATGTTTTTTGAATAAGGCACACGCAATCGTCAAAACTTTATTCCATTGCCAATTTTCCAAACCAACCCTGTTGGAGGCGCGTCTTACGGCTGATTCAACCAAATCTCTTGGAATGGGCTGTCTGTCAATAATGCAGGGAAGGATTCTTTGCACGGTTGTTTTGCGAAGTTTGGCATCAACTTCAAACTTGCCATCCCTGTTGACTCCATATGCGGCTTCGGCAATATCGCTTGGGGATGGCGCGCCAACAAACGGGATGAATTTTTGCTTTGGCTTGCCAGTTCTTTCATCTTGAATCGTGATTGACCTGTAGTAATGACGCCACGCGCAGGAATTGTGCCAATCGTCAATTCTTTGCAGGAAATCAGAGCCTTTCAATTCGCGGTAATAGGTGATGGACAAACGCCCTGGGGAAGCAGAGTCGAGTCCCATCACAACAATATCCGTCGTGTCTCCAATCTCTTTGCCGTAACCCGCAATTTTCTTTTTGAGTTTTATGGCTACGTCTTGCGCGGTTGACGCCTTTGGTGCTTGGTCGCTTACAAGGTCATTTGCGCCAAGAATTGAAAAGGCGTCGTCCATAGGGCTTGGAATCTCCGCTCCTGAAGTTGCCCACGCAACAATCGCTAAATCATCCTTCCTGTAACCCTGAAGACTGATAAGCCATAACAGAGCATAATGGGCTTTCTGAGAAACTTCCAAGCCAACATTTACTGCTTGGTCATCTGTTAAAAAACGCCCTCGGTATGTAAAACCGCTTGTGTCATTTGACGAGATAAGTTTCGCGCCGTCACCTTCTCTGCGGATATATTTCGGATGGTTGCTTGTCAAAATGGCATCTTCACCCGAAACAAAACATATGGGTTCTTTTTCTTTGGAGGAAAGATAGTAGTTTATCCAACTATCCCACAAAGATTTGTCCTTCCATGTTTTAGATTCTTCGACATCAGGAGATTCAACTATCCAACGAATGAAAGCGTCTTCCTGAGAATTGAGAATCGAGAAAACATCTTTTGCATTTTTCTCCCTTGCCACCTCACTCTTTTCCGAAAACTTGCCTTTTCTAACAAAGAGTATTTTTTGCTCAACCAAGTCTTTGACGACAGTTTTTTTGCCGACATATTTCAGTATTGCCGCCGTTTTAGGATGTCCAAATTTTGATTGATTCCACTCTGTAAGCATTTGCACATAGTTGCGGTGTGGTTCATCTGGGTCTTTTGCAAATCCAGAAGTTACCGTGCCGCCATATTTTACAAAGTCTCCTGCTACATATTGTAGTTTGTCACAAAGTGGGTGATTAACTGGCTTACTGCCAACCTTGCCCGAAGAACTCTCCGTACAGGGAATGATTGTTGCCATACTGCTTTTTTCAGTAATGAGGCTGGCTCTTCGGAAATCTCCGTTTTTGTTAATGACTATTTCTATATGCGCCTGAGCCGTGATGTGACAAATTGGAAGTAAAGGTCTTGAGCCTTCCTTCCCCGAATAACCAATGCTCGACTGGCAATTGTTGTAGGTCTCATGTAGTTTTTGAATCCAACTCATCCTACACGCTCCCTTCCGAATAGCCTTCAAGCAAGCCTGCCTCTTCCGTGCCGCTTGTCTGCAATTGGGTGGCTGGCATTTGCCTGACAAGTTTTCTCTTAGTGCATTTTTCGGGCAGGACAAATTCAATTACGCCCTTGACCATGTTCGGCTGCCAAAAACGGGCATGAAATTCGTTCTTTCCGAATTCGTCGGGATAATCAAAGCCGTGAAACATCAAGCCAAAGGGAATTTCTTCGTACTTGTCGTAAAACCCTTCGCCAGAGTTGAACTTGCAAGGCTCGACATATCCCTGACATTCCCGCGTGCCAAGAAATACATCCCGCCTTCCGCCGCGTTCGATCATGCGCTTGGCGACAAAATAATGCTTGTTTTCGTTCCTGTCTTTTTCCAAGTCTTTGCGATGGGTATTCCATTCAAAATGCGCTTGAACTTGGTATTCCACATCGGAAAGATAGGTGTAAATTGACAGGTCGTTTCCGCCACTGTATTTGATGGGCTTCGCGCTTCGGGTTTGGGTTTTGATTTGCTTCATCACACGAACCTTGTCAATCACCCAGATAATGGTCGGCTTCCAGTACACCGAACTCAGAATCCCTTTGAGGGCTTCGTAAGTTGGAATCTGGTATGAGAACTTCTCTCCGCCAATTTTGGTCAGCGGATCGGTGAACAAGGCGTATTTGCCTGTGACCTTGAACTCTACGATGTTTTCCATCATGCCTCCTTTACACGATTAGGTCTTCCATGCCGTTGACTGGATTATCGCTCCAGCCAAATTTTTCGCTGTAATACTGTTTATCAAGATAGAAAATCCCTGCTCCTTTCTGCACTTCTCGAATGGCGTTGTTATCAGCCAGTTTTCTAAACTCGTGCGGGAATAAATTGACGGAAAATCTCTGCGCTTTTTTGATTAATCCGTATTGCTTTTCCAATTCATACGCGCCGCAAAGTTCGGTAATGATTTTGTTGCCATCTTCTCCGTATGGAACAATAACGCCCTGCGTCAAAGAGTCGATCACACGGAACGCTTTCGCGGCAGATTGAAACGACTGTCTGAATGTAATTGCAGTAACATCTTTTGTAACTCTCTGGTGCGCCTCCATTGAGCCTTCATTCGTCGAAAGCAAAGTGAATAAATCATCCGTCCTGCCTACAGGGGAATCTGCATTTACAGGATAGTTCATCTCAGCTTGTCTTTCATAGAAATAGCGCTTGTAATATGACTTCATTCCTTCCAATCCAATTCTGTCATTTTCAAAAGAAACGGGGTTGTCGTTGAAGTCGTCCAAAATAGCCTGCGCTTTCTCTCTTCCAATTTTTATGTCTTTCAACTTATCGAGATTTTCTTCAGTTGGATTCACAACCCAAACATTACCACCACCTTTTCTAACACCGTTTCGGTTGCAGCGCCCAGCGGCTTGGGCAATTGAATCCATGCCTGCAAGAAAGCGAATGACCGCGCCGAAATCAATATCCACACCCGCTTCGATCAACTGTGTGCTGACGCAAATCACAGGCTCTTTGTTTTCAAGTTTCTTCTTGATTTCAGTCAAAATATCAAGGCGGTGAGCGGGGCACATATTTGTGCTAAGGTGGTATGGCGTTATATCACTCTCCTGAACGATGGCTTGATACAGCGAATAGGCAGATTTCTTTGTGTTGACCACAATCAAAACGCTGTCCTTTACTCGTAATTCCGAAAGCGCCAACTCCGCTATTTCTTTATCGTTCCACCCGCCAATTTTTCTGCGGTCATAAACTTCAACACGCTTAAGTTGCTGGAAGAGATCCTTTTCGTAAGGGATGATTTTTTGCTCTGGCTTAATATTCAAAGCGCGTTGTATTGGCTCAACCTTATCAAGCAACGGTTGTGTAGCCGTGCAGAGAACAACTGTTGCTCCGCAAGATTGAACGAGAAAGCGAATTGCAAGATTGAACATGTGAACCACGCGAATCGGGATTGTCTGTATTTCATCGAAGATGACGATGGAATTCGCCAATTGATGCATTCTCCGTGCGCCACGTGTACCCGAGCCAAACAATGTTTCCAAAAATTGAACTTGGGTCGTAAACACAATGGGCGCGTCCCAATTTTCTGCCAGAAGATTTTGACGGCGGGTTTCCTCATCAGGTGTGAGATTGGAATGGTGTTCCAAAACTACTTTATTCAAGTAATTTCCGTTTCGATCCTTATCTTCCAATACCTTTCGCGCTTCCTCTGCGTTTTGGTCAATAATGGATGTGTATGGGATGACGTAAAAGACCCTATCCATTGAATGCTCGTTGGCATGATTCAACGCAAATCGCAGACTTGCAAAAGTTTTACCGCCGCCAGTTGGAACAGTTAATTGATAAATCCCTTTGGGCTTTGACGAAAACTCCAGACACGATTGAGAAACCCGACTCCGTATATTATCCACTTCGTTTCTATTGGGCTTTCTTTCAAAGTCATCTATTTTGGCGTTCAGCCGCTTGATGAGGTTTTCCCATGCTGGGTAAACATTGTTATTCCTCAGTCGTGCGTTGCCAGGAAATTCAAAATCAGCCGTGTTGAGTCGGTCAGCATCCAACAAGCAACTAAACAGATAACGAATCAAAAGACCATACTTAAACCAAAGGGTTTGTTGTGATTCGTTTTCCTCTTTAATGGACTTTAACTTTTCCATCACTTCGTGGATTAGTAAATCGTCCGCAAGCAATTCTTCTATTGCCGTTCTTTCCTGTTCAGAAAGGTTGGAAAATGCTTCATTGACGTGAGAATTTGCCTCTGTCTTTTCCATGCGCCTTGTGAAATTATCATCGCCACTTGGCGAAAGGCAATCAATCAGACCCGAATGATGGGACGCAATGGCAAGAGATAAAACCTGTGCCACTATTCGCCCTTCACTGCCTTTGTTCCATAAGTGGTTATAGATAACTTGCGCTCCTGCCGTACTGTGGTCAACCTTCCCCTTCATAGCAATATGGTCAACGTAATCATCTGAATCTGGATCAAACAATCCTTCACCAGAAAGAAGATAGTTTTGGAATTCTTTGCTTGCCTTTCCTAGATCGTGCAACAAACCAAGAATCTCACCGCTTTTTGATAGTCCAATTTTGCTGGCAAAACCCTTTGCAAGTTCAGATGCTTCTGTAAGATGTGTCCATAAATATTGCGGCTCTTTGTGGTCTTTATCTTTCTCACGGAAATGTGCAAATAGTTTCTTTTTCATCTCCACCACCTGATACAACTCTGCCAGCGACTGCGCTTCTCTAGTGAGCGCGTTCCGCAAATCTTTTGGCTCCAGCGCTTCACAATCCGCGCCCCAGGAGCGAATCCATGGGGTGAGATCGAGCGTGTCCGCGACATGGACTTCCCACAACAAGGAACCCGGCTTTTCTGTATCTTCCCGTGTCTGCTGGGAGGGATGCCAGCGGGTTTCGAGCACGCGGGCTTTCACCCTCTCGCTGAAACGCAAAACGACTCGGACCGTCTCTTCGCCTGTGATAATGTTCCAGGCATTACGCAGAATTTCCAGCCCGGGGAAATCCGCCGGGATGGAGTAATCATCCTTGACGATGCGGGCGGAAACAACCCGCTCCAATTTATAGGCTCGCATCGCATTTACGATGGAACTATGCCCGATCAGGTACGTGGCGAAACCGATGGGGGAAGGCTCCAATAAATAGGTCGAAAATACGGTCTGGAATGGTTTTGAAAAGTTGAGTGGATGATACGTAATCTCCACTTTTTTGCGATAGATGTATCCCCGCACGATTTCCCGAAAAATGGGCTGGTAGGTTTCCTGTACAGGGCGCTGCGCCAATTCCCGCGCTGCTTGCTCGATCTCGTCGCCCACACCCGCATCCGCTTTGAGGACGCTTGCCAATTTCAACAAGGCGGTTTCGGCGGGTTCATTGCGTTTATCCTGCTGTTTGACGAGAAGCCGCGCGCCCAGGTACAAGGTCACCGCTTCTTCGGGAGAAAGGTCGAAAGAACGCAGGCGGGATTCGTGTAGAACAAGCGGGAACCAATAGATCCCATCCTTGAACGCCTTGCCTTGCTCCTCCAACTCGCGCAGATAGTTGTTGGCTGTGCGGCGTTCGAGGTTGACCTCTGCGGCGATTTCTGCTTCGGTGAGTCCGCGCGGATTACGAGACAGGATCAGGTAGATCCGGTCCAACCTGTCTTTTTTGGTCGCATCGTCAATTCTTGCCATCACTACTCCTTACCCTAAGTGTATTGACCAGTTGGAAAATTACGAAGACCCAATTTCCGCTATTTTGAGAACCAGGACCGTCCTTCGCGGTCTGCTTTATTGTCCTTTTTCAACTTCCTGAGGTAATTGTTCACTGTCCGTCTGTGCCAACCCAGTTCCTGTGAGATTTCAGACTCCCGAGCGCCAAAGCGCAGCCTTTTGAGCAGGCGGTGTAGTTTGCTTTCCTTTTCTTCCCGTTCGCCTTTCTGTAACTTTGCCATTTTTATCTCCTGAAAGATTGTTACTTTCAGGATAAAGATGGCTTGGAAATTATTCTTCCAGATTTTACTCCTATTTTCTTTCGTAATACGCTTCACCTTAATTGGGTAGCCCTTGGCTGCGTCATGCCGAGCAGAGCGACACATGCGCCGCAGTGCGTGAGCATCTCTCAACTGGAATCCAAAACCCCGCGCCGCACTCAGGGTGACATGTTGTAAAGTAACCTGAATAATTTGGCGCTTTTATCAGTGGTGTGGCTGCTCCTGCCGCGCGATCAAATACATCATCCGCAGGATTTTCAAGTCATCATAGTTCAACATTCCGTTCAATTTGTCGAACACGGGCTTGAGGTAGGTCGGGCTGAGTTCATCGAACGCGGCGAAAGCGGCGCCTTGCTGTTCGGGCGTGGCGGAGGTGAGAGATTGCAGACCTTTGCCGTTGCTCAGTTTGTTCCCCGCCAAAATATATTTCGTCAAATGGTCGAGGATGGTACTCGCAACAATTCCATGCCGCTCCATCAGTTCTTGAATGGTTGCGCCCTCGTTGAAGGCTTCGGCAATGATGCGCGTGCGCGGGGAGAGTTCTGACTCCCCTCTCCCTTTGGGAGAGGGGCTGGGGGTGAGGGCGCGTTCCTCCAACCCGTGCTTCTCGCAATAATTCCTGATGACTTCCAAAAACGCATCGCCATATTGCCGTAACTTTGCCTGTCCCACGCCCGAAATCTTCAACAGACTTTCACTCGATTGCGGATAATACGCTGCCATCTCCACCAAAGTCCTATCCGAGAAGACGACATACGGCGGCACACCCGCTTCATCCGCCATATCTTTGCGTTTCTGACGCAGGATGGCAAACAACGCGCTGTTGTATTCGACTTCCTCCTTCTTTTTCCCTTTGACTCGGACACGCTCCGCCTCCTGGACTACGCCGAAAACTGGTTCGCGTTTCCGAAGCGACTCCAACGCCCTCGCCGTGAGACTCAGCGTGTGATACTCGCCCTCCTGCTTGAGGTAGCCCATGCTCAAAAGTTGACGGGCGATGTGCATCCATTGTTTCTTCGTCAGTTCTGTGCCGATGTTGTATGTGGAAAGTTTGTCATGTCCCCAGCGCAGGACTTTCTCGTTCTTCGAGCCGAGCAGGATGTCGGCGATGTGACCAGCGCCGAATTTCTCGTCCGCGCGTTTGACGCAGGAGAGGAATTTCTGGGCGTAGATCGTGATGTCCGTGAGCGGAGTCGGGGCGGAGGTGCAGTTGTCGCAGTTGGAGCAGGTATCGGCTTCGTATGATTCGCCGAAGTAGTTCAGGAGCGGCTTGCGGCGGCAGGTCCGTTCGTCCTCGGCATAACGGACGATTGCATCCAAATGTTGAATGGCAACACGTTTTCCGTTGCCATCTTTCTGGTCAATGAAATAGTTGATCTTGGCAACGTCCGAATAACTGTAGAGCAGTGTGCAATGCGCAGGCAGACCGTCGCGTCCGGCGCGCCCGATCTCCTGGTAATAACTCTCGATGCTCTTGGGCAGGTCGAAGTGAATGACGAAGCGCACGTTGGGCTTGTTGATGCCCATGCCAAAGGCGATGGTGGCAACGATAATTTGCGTGTCGTCGCGGATGAAGGCTTCCTGGTTCCGCTTGCGCTCGGCGTCTTCGAGACCCGCGTGATACGGGAGGGCGGAATAGCCGCGCATCTTGAGATACGCGGCGAGTTCATCCACTTGCCGGCGCGAGAAACAATAGATGATGCCCGACTGGTCCTTGTAGCGTTCGAGCAGTTCAACGGTTTGGGTGTAGGCATCGCGTTTGGGTAGGACTTCAATGTACAAATTCTCACGGTTGAAACTGGCGACGAATTCATTTGTGGTGGCGAACTTGAGCGTTGCCCGAATGTCCTGCCGCACGCGGGAGGTGGCGGTGGCGGTTAGCGCGAGACAAACGGCGTTGGGAAATCGCTTGCGGACTTCAACCAATTGGCGATATTCAGGGCGGAAGTCGTGTCCCCATTCGGAGATGCAGTGGGCTTCATCTATGGTGATGCAATCGACCTGGACAGAATCGAGAAGCGAAAGGATGCGCCCCGTGAGGAGTGTTTCGGGCGCAACGTAAAGCAGTTTCACTTCGCCGTTGCGGACGTATTCCATGTTCTCTTGGTATGCCTGCGGCGAAAGTGTGCTGTTGAGAAACAGCGACGGCACACCGAAGGCGCGCAATTGTTCCACCTGGTCTTTCATCAACGAGATAAGCGGAGAGATGACGACGGTGAGTCCTTCAAACAACAATGATGGAATTTGATAACACAGCGACTTACCTCCGCCTGTTGGCATGACTGCCAGCGTGTCGCGCCGCGCCAATACGTTTTCGATCACCTCGCGCTGGAGGGGGCGAAACGTGTCGTAGCCAAAAGTTTGTTGGAGGATGGAGGAGGAGGTGGTGGTGGACATGGTATTTCCCGATGTAATGCGGACTGATTGCCAGCATTATACATCTCTTGTAAAACAAACCCGCCC
>QZIJ01000057.1 GCA_003598975.1 Anaerolineaceae bacterium
GGTCTGAGCCTTCTTCGCCTCGCGTTCCTTTTTGGCGCGCTCATAGATGAACTTGCCAAAATCCATTACGCGGCAGACGGGGGGAGCCGCGTTCGGCGAAACCTCCACCAAGTCCATCTCCGCGTCGCGGGCGATCTGCAAGGCCTGCTTGATCGAAACCACACCGACGTTGCCGCCGTCCGGTCCGATCAAACGCACCTCAGGGACGCGGATGCCCTCATTTACTCGAAATTCGTTAGCGCTGATAAGATTCTCCTCGTTTCAAATAACGGACAACCAGCCAGCGGCTGGTTTTGAGCGGGCGAATGATACCATGAAGGGGTGGGAATCGTCAACAAAACCAACGCTTTGATGACACGTGGCTGTTGCACGTTGTATAATTACCCTATCTTGTTCAATGGAGTCTGCCATGACCAGCCCAAACCGAATTAATCGAATTGCCATCAGTACGGGGGGTGGTGACGCACCCGGGTTGAACGCCGTGATCCGTGCTGTTGTTCTTGCAGGGATTCACCGCGGCTGGGAAGTGATTGGCATTCGCGATGGGTTCAATGGCATCCTGTTGCCCGAATACTATGCTGGCGGCGGACTCGTGACGCTAACTCGCGATAAGGTGCGCGGCATCACTCCGCTGGGCGGGACGATCATTGGCACGACCAATCGCAATAATCCTATGCGATTCCCTGTGACTCAACCAGATGGCAGTGTCAAGGAAGTGGACCGCGTGGATGAACTGGTTGAAGCCATCCGCATTCAGGGAATTGACGCGGTTGTTTCAGTGGGAGGCGACGGATCTCTCGAAATTGCCAACGCTCTCCAGAAAAAGGGCATCCCGATGGTGGTCGTCCCCAAGACGATCGACAACGATCTCGATAAGACGCAAGTCACCTTTGGCTTTGAGACCGCTGTGGATTTTGCTACCCAGGCCCTTGACCGCCTGCACTCCACTGCCGCGTCACACGGACGGGTGATGGTTGTCGAAGTGATGGGACGTTATGCGGGTTGGATCGCCCTCCATGCCGGCATTTCCGGTACAGCCAATGTCATTCTCATTCCTGAAATTCCATACGATATTCACAAAGTCTGCCAAAAGGTGAAGCAACGCATGGCACAGGGCGTGCGTGAGACGATCGTGGTTGTGGCCGAAGGAGCCAAGCCGATTGGCGGTGATTCAACGGTGATCGAGGAGAAAATTGCGGGCCGCGCGGAACGATTGGGGGGAATCGGAGAAAAGGTTGCCGCTGAGATCGAAACTTTGACCGGCAAGGAAACGCGCGTAGTTGTGCTTGGTCATCTGTTACGGGGTGGTAGTCCAGTCGCATCGGATCGTTTGATCGCCCTCCGATTCGGCGCGGCGGCCATCCGTGCGATAGATGAGGGGAAGAGCGGAGTGATGGTTGTTCTCGACCCGCCAGAAGTCCGTTATGTGCCGTTTTCCGAAGTGGTCGGTCGCATGAAAAAAGTCTCACTCAATTCGGATGTGATGCAGACCGCCCGCGATCTGGGAATCAGTTTTGGGGATTGATTCGAAACCGTTTCTCAAACCTTGACAAAATCGCAATCGGTCGCTATACTATCTTTAGTATTATACTTTAGGTATAATACTAAAAGGAGCACTCAGTGACCGACCTTGATCAAATGCTCGAAAACTGGGAGGGCGTTTACAAAAAGGGATTGCTCACCTTTTGGCTTCTCTTGCTCCTGGACGAGAAGCCGAGTTACCCTTACGAAATGGCCACCGAGGTGACGCGTCTCAGCGAGGGGATGATCTCTGCGGACGGCAACAGCATCTATCGCGCCGTCAGCCGCTTTGAGGAGATGGGACTCGTTGCCAGCGAAAGCGGGGAATCGAAATTGGGTCCGCCGCGCAAGTATTACCGTCTCACCGATGATGGTCGCGGCTTGTTGCGGATGTTCATCGAACGCAATATCTTCATCTTTGAACATCCCGCAGTGGCGGAGCGGATTCAAAATGTGATGAACGGAGGAAGCGATGGAAAGTAAAATTGTCCCGACAATTGAACTGATTGAACAAAAACTTCTGATATGGGAGAAGTGGCTGTTTGCCTGTTACAGTGCGGCCTTCATCATGCTGGCTCATGCGTTTATCAAAGCCTACGAGAATCAGATGCTTGTAAATGTGTTTTTCTCACTTGATAGAGAATCTGGCAATCCTAATTTGTCCATTTTTCAACGATACAGCGCCGAAATATTTCCAGGCTTAATTTCTCCCTGGCGAATTTTGTTTGTGTTTTTACTTGAGATTGTATTTCTCGTCTCTTTCGCTGTCTTGGCTTTTCATCCAACCTGGAAGAAAATCGCGCTCTTCAGACGGATTGACTTGATATTTGGTTATCTTCTTGCAGGCTGGGTAACGCTGCTCTCGCTCGGTGCGCAAGATCCAGTCAACGCAAGTAATGGATACAACGTGTTGGTGGTCATCTTTTTGCTTGCCATTGGCCTGGGCTATTGGCGGTTGCGCCGCAAAAAAGACAAGGCCGAGGAAGTGTTCCCGTAAAACAAAGAACCAGGTTTCTCGCAGAAACCTGGTTCTTGATTCTGGGCTACAACTCCTTCGCCCGTCGCGCAATCTTGTCCTTCGCCCGCGCCACAAACTCCGCCAGCGAAATGTTGTTTTGCTGGCTTCCATCGCGCACACGCAACGAGACCTGACCCGCGTTCATCTCGTTCTCGCCGACCACGAGCATGTACGGGACCTTCATCATCTGTGCGTTGCGTATCTTGGCGTTCATGCGCTGGGCGCTGACGTCTGCACTGGCGCGGATTCCCTGCTCGCGCAACTGCTGGACGATGCCCTGCGCGTACTCGTTCTGATTGTCCGTGATCGGGATGACGCGCGTGTGCTCGGGCGAGAGCCACGCAGGGAAGTTGCCCGCGTAATGCTCGATCAGGAAGCCGACCATACGCTCGTGCGTGGACAGGGGCGCGCGATGGATGCAGAGCGGAATCTCCTCGTTGCCTTCGCGATTTGTGAAGTGCAGGTCGAAACGCTCAGGCACGGCGAAGTCCACCTGGTTCGTCGCCAGAGAGAATTCCTTGCCGATGGCCGACCAGATTTGCACATCAATTTTGGGGCCGTAGAAGGCGGCTTCGTCTTCGGCTTCCACGTAGGGCACGCCGCCGTTGTCCATGGCGCGGCGCACCATCTCTTCCGTCTTGATCCACAGGCGTTCGTTATCCACGTACTTCTTGCCCAGTCCCGCTTTGCCATGCAGGCTGAGACGCATCACGTATTTCTCAATGCCAAACAACTCAAAGTATTTGTGGTAGAGCGCCACGACGCCCATGAACTCCTGCTCGAATTGTTCCTCGGCGCAGTAGATGTGGGCATCGTTCATCTGCATCGAGCGGACGCGCATCAGCCCGAAGAGTTCGCCCGACTTCTCGTAGCGATAGCACGTTCCATATTCGCCGAGGCGGATGGGGAGGTCACGATAGGAGCGTTGCTTCGAGCCGAAAATCTTGTGATGCATCGGACAGTTCATCGGCTTGACGTAGTACTTAACGCCCTCGAGTTCCATGGGTGGGTACATGCTCTCGGCGTAGTAGGGCAGGTGTCCCGAACGGATGAACAAATCTTCCTTCGTCAGGTTCGGCGTGCGGACGCGCAGGTAGCCCGCCTTCTCTTCCATCTCCTTGGCGAGTTTTTCCAGCTCTTCGATCATCACGCCGCCGTTTGGAAGCCAGAGCGGAAGGCCCGGGCCGACCTCTTCATCGAAGATGAAAATCTCCAGTTCCCTGCCCAGTTTGCGATGGTCGCGCTTCTTGGCTTCTTCCAACAAATGGAGATGATCCTTAAGTTGTTGCGCGTTCTCCCAGGCTGTGCCGTAGATGCGCTGTAACTGCTTATTCTTTTCATCACCGCGCCAATACGCGCCCGCCACGTTCATCAGTTTGAACGCGTCCTGTTTGATTTCCTTCGTGCTTTGGACGTGCGGACCCCGACAGAGATCCGTGAAGGAATCGTGCTGATAGATGGAAATCTCTGGCTTGACCTTGAGCGGATTCCCGTACTCGTCGAATCCGCCCTGCTCGAGGCCGTCGATCAGTTCTAACTTGTAGGGCTGGTCTTTAAAAATCTGACGCGCCTCGTCAGCCGAGAGAACCTTCTTCACGAACTCATGCTTGCCTTGCACGATCTGTCGCATCCGTTTCTCGATCTGCTCAAGATCTTCGGGCGTTAGGTTGCGCGGCAGGTCGAAATCGTAGTAGAAGCCGTCCGCAACTGGCGGGCCGATCGTGTACTTGGCCTCGGGGAACATCTCGACCACGGCCTGCGCCATGACGTGCGCCGCCGAGTGACGGATTTTGTATAACTGGGACTCTTCGTACTTTTCCTGAACTTGTTGTGCCATTCTCGCTTCCTTTCTTCATATTCCCCTCTCCCTTTGGGAGAGGGGCAAGGGTGAGGGTTGCCTGCTTCCAGGATATTTTCGCGTCTCGAAGGAGAGCAGTCGTCAACCTCCGAGGCGCTGACGAGTGATGGTAGTCATGGCGACCTCCTACTAAACAAAAATTCTCGCCCGAACACGGGGCGAGAATTTGATTCACGCGGTTCCACCCGATTTACTTCTCGCTGGTCGAGTAGGGCGACAGCCCGTATCGAGACCAATTTTGAAGTATCTCTTCAGCCAATAACGAGGCAAACCGTTTCGCTTACTCGCTAATAACTATTAGCTTTCCGCTTCACGCTCGCGAGTGGTTTTCGGTGACTGTTTCCGGAAGAGGCTCTCAATCTTCGACCTCTTCTCCCTGTCAGACCTTCGTCACGTACTCGTCTCGGTCATCGCGTTTGGTACGTGTGTACTTACTTTGCAAACTCAGTGGGCGGAATAGGGCTCGAACCTACGACCTTCGCGATGTCAACGCGATGCTCTAACCAGCTGAGCTACCCGCCCGGGGACCCGAACAGACCGACATTATACCGACTTGGCGCGGTTTTGACAATGCTTGGTATAATCCCCTCGCCATGCCCAGAAGAAAAGTCCCCGAAGAACTCACCGAGGAGGAACTGCGCCGATTGTTGATCGAAAAACGACGCGGCGCGCGGCGGGACCGCATCGAACATTTCCGTCAGACGGGACGTGTGGTGGCGGTCACAGCGGACCTTGAAGCGGATTCCGTCCGAGACGCGGGGACTGTCCCGACCGCGCAGGCGTGGGAGGCAGACCCGCTCGAAGTCCCGCGCGGGAGGCGTTTGGCGGATCGCTTCCTGCTGGTGGTGGAAGTCCTCGCTGTGGTCGCATTGATTGGAGTCGTTTTAGGCGGAATGGGCGTCCTGCGCGATATGAACGAAATTGTGTTCGCTCCCGCCACCGCGCAACCGACGCCGCTCGTCATGGCCGTGGTGCTTCCTTCAGGGCACACCCCGCCCGACGCGCAAGGCAACACGCGACCCAACGAGGCGGAAATTCCCGAACACCTGCGCCCGATGGTGCAATCGCTTGGGAACATTGCCATTCCAACCCCCGGACCTGAGCAGGCCATTCGCATTTCGATCCCCGCATTGGACGTGGACTCGCCCATTGTGCAGGGCGACGGTTGGGAGCAATTGAAAAAAGGTGTGGCGCAACACATCGGGTCGGGCAACCCTGGCCGAAACGGCAACGTGGTGCTTTCGGCGCACAACGATGTGTACGGACAGTTGTTCCGTTTTCTCGATAAACTTGTGCCTGGCGACCTGGTGATTCTCTACACCATGCAACGCCAGTATGTTTATGTGGTGACAGGCACGGCCATCGTGGAGCCGACGCAAGTGGAAGTGATGTCGCCCACCAGCGACCCGACCGTGACGCTCATCTCGTGTTATCCATATCTCGTCAATAAGCAACGTATTGTTGTCTTTGCGAAATTACAAAACTAAGTACTGCAAGATTTACCTGCTTGTGAAGGCGCAAAATGAATTTTGCGGTACAACAAATCAAGGAGTCTTTCATGGCAAAAACCAGACGTACCACCACCCGCCGCCCAGCCGCGAGCGCACAGGCCCCGCTGGAGTTCAACCCCGATTACACCGATGTGAAGCGTGATCTCAAACGCATCGGTATTCTGGCGAGTTCGTTCATCGTCCTGCTCGTCGTATTGTCGTTCTTCCTTCGTTAACAAGATCTGACATGTCTCATCCGCGCCGTGACGATTGTGACAATTGCGCTGATGCAGGTTTCGGTTAATCAGACTCCTGCGGAGACATATCAGGTCTGGGAGATTGCCATGTCTCGCATGTTCGTCCCCGGTCCCGTTGACGTTGCCGACGAAATCTTGCAGGCGCAGGCCGCGCCCATGTTGCCTCACCGCAGCAAGGAGTTCGAGGCCATCTATCGTCGCGCCAGTGAAAAATCACAGCAGTTGTTTTTTACACAACATCGCGTTTTCCTGACCGCGTCTTCAGGCACGGGACTCCAGGAAGCCGCCATCCGCAACTTTGTGGACAAGAAAGTTTTGTCATGCGTCAACGGCGCGTTTGCGGATCGCTGGTACGAGGTCGCGGTGGCAAACGGCAAGGATGTGGAGAAACTGTCCGCAGAATGGGACCAGCCGATCCGTCCCGACCGTGTAGCGGACGCCGTCCGAAAGGGCGGATTCGAAGCCCTGACCGTTGTCCACAACGAGACATCCACGGGGTTGCAGAATCCCGTTCGGGAAATCGCGGAGGCCGTCCACGCGGTCGCGCCTGAAACGCTCATCTTCGTGGATGCGGTCTCCTCGCTCGCAGGCGCCAAAATCGAAATGGACGCGTGGGGACTCGACATGGTTTTCACATCCTCGCAGAAATGTCTCGCTCTCCCGCCTGGACTTGCACTCGGCGCGGTCTCGGATCGGGCGATGAAGAAAGCCGAGAAGGTGGAAAACCGCGGCTGGTACTTTGACCTTGTCCGCATGGAAAAGCACCGCCTGAAAGATTCGTCGCCTGCCACGCCCGCCATGTCGTTGATTTTCGCGCTCGATAAACAACTCGACCGCATCCTCACTGAGGGACTGGAGAATCGTTTTGCGCGTCACTCCGCGATGGCCAAGCGCGTGCAAGATTGGGCCGACGAACACGACTTGAGCATGTACGCGCCTGAAGGCTTTCGCTCACAGACCGTCACCACCGTCAAAAACGATCGCGGCTGGGACGTTTCCGCGCTCAACAAGTTCCTGCTGGAACGTGGGATGAGAATCGCCAATGGTTATGGTGCGCTGAAAAACATCACCTTCCGCATTGCGCACATGGGGGAGATTCAGATGGAAGATATTGAGGAGTTGTTGAAGGCGATGGAGGAGTTTCTAAAACGTTGAAAGTTGAACGTTTAACGTTTAACGTTGAGAGTTCAGGAGCCTGATGGAGAAATCTGTCAGGCTCCTGTATAATCCGAGTGTGAACCTTCAACCTTCTACCATCAACCTTCAACTCGAAAAACTCACTTACGGCGGCGACGCGATGGGGCGCCTCCCCGATGGCCGCGCGGTTTTTATCCCATTTGGTTTGCAGGGCGAGCGCGTGCGCATCCGC
This sequence comes from Anaerolineaceae bacterium, assembly GCA_003598975.1. GTDB lineage: Bacteria > Chloroflexota > Anaerolineae > Anaerolineales > Villigracilaceae > Denitrolinea. Next base: position 7,514 of record QZIJ01000057.1, read on the forward strand.
TTGACGGAGCAGAAACAAAACTTTGCGCGCGGCGAATTGCTCGAAATCCTGGAACCATCGCCAAATCGAATTGTCGCGAAGTGCAAACATTTTGGAATTTGTGGGGGATGTCATTACCAAAATCTATCCTGCGAAAACCAACTCCTTGCAAAAGCCGAAATCCTCCGCGATCAACTGCTGCGTATAGGCAAGATCGAGAACCCGCCTGTTGCGCCGATGGTCGCATCGTCGTCTGAATGGAATTATCGCAACCACGTTCAATTTCACTTGACAGAGGATGATAAGATCGGGTTTGTAAATGCGGCGGGAAATACCGTCATCCCGATTTCAGAATGTCACCTCCCCGAATCGTCCATCAACTCCCTCTGGCCGCAGCTCGAATTTGAAGCAGATCTGGACATCTCCCGCGTCTCCCTCCGTGCTGGCGCGGACGACGACCTCATGCTCGTCCTCGAATCCGACTCTCCCGAAGCGCCCGGACTCGAAATCGAAGCCGACATTTCCGTTGTCCATCTTTTCGAAGATCATCCCGTTGTCGTCGCAGGCGCCGACCATCACTTCATCCGCGTCTTCGGGCGTGATTTCAAAGTGTCCGCGCCATCGTTCTTTCAAGTCAACACCGCGATGGCCGAAACAATGGTCGAGCATCTCCTTGCCAGTTTGCCAATCACGCCCAACGATACCCTGCTCGACCTCTACTGCGGCGTCGGCCTGTTCAGCGCGTTCTTTGCCTCCCGCGCGGGAGGCGTGATCGGGGTCGAATCGTCCGAATCCGCGTGCGAGGATTTCGCGTTCAATTTGGATGAATTCGACAACGTGGAACTCTACGAAGGTGCGGCGGAGGAGATTCTGCCCGCGTTGGTCGCGCAAATTGGCAAAATGGATTACGCAATCGTTGACCCTCCTCGCGCGGGACTCGCGCCGCGCGTCGTGGACGCGATGCAGGCCCTCGGTCCGCGCGTGATCGCCTACGTCTCGTGCGACCCGTCCACGTTGGCGCGGGACGCGAAGCGTCTCATCACAGGGGGCTATCGTCTGGTGCAGGTCACGCCGTTTGATCTGTTCCCCCAGACGTATCACATCGAATCGATTTCGATTTTTGAAAAACCGTAGGGGCGGGGCGGCCCCGCCCCTACAAGCATTATCATTCCTCCGCGATGACGATGACTCTGTCTTCGGGGGCGAAAGTGATGGACGCGGACTTCCTCGGGTTGGTGTGGACGCCGTAGGATTTATCGGCGTCGTGGCTTTCGCTGAGCAGCCGATAGCCGATGGCGGTTTCGCCGCGTTGACGGGCGGCCGCGGTCACGGTGTAAAAGTTGACGGGTGCGCCCGTTGCCACGTAATCGCCGATGGGCTTGAGGTAAATTTCCGCGCCCTCGGGATCGAAGATGTCTTTGAAGACGGGAAGCAGTTCGCGGTTTTCGCTGAGTTGTGCCATCATCAAACTGATGAGGTGCTCGCTGACGATGAAATCGTCCACGTTGGCGGCCTCGGCCAATTCGCGGTTGCGGAGGTCGAGCATCTCACTGACGATGGAGAAGGGTGTCTCATCGCGTTCGGCGATGTCGCGCAGGTGCAGGAGGGTGACGAGGGTCTTTGCGTCGGCTTCCTGCGGCTCAAGGTGACTGTAGGCAAGCGCAATGACATGATCGTAGTCGGGAATGTTCAGCGATTCGAGTACGGCGCGGTCGGTGGTGTCTGCCTCTTTCACTTCCACATTTTGATTCGCGAGATTCCCAGCATACAAGCGGACGTGTTCCTTCGTCCTGGATTGGTCAGAGACGACCGTTACGCTTGAACCGCTGGCAACATAGGAATCCAGTTCGCGGATGATGGTGGCGCCGCATCGATTCCATCCGAGCACGAGACATTTTTCGGGCGCGGCCTCGGAGTGTTTGCTGCTTGAGCGAAGCGCGCCCGCGTCCACTGCGCCAGGGACGGACGTGAGACGGATGGTGTCGTCGTCTGCAGAAATGGCGACAATGGTGTCACCCGACTGCAAGATGGAATCCATCGGCGGGTTCATCTGCGCGGACCCGTCGGCGCGGCGCACTCCCAGGACGGCGGAATCTTCGTAGGCGAGCAATGCTTCGCCGAAGGTTTTCCCCGCCAGCGCGGACTCGTCCTTGAAGTAGATTTCGTCGCCGCCGAAGTTCATCAGTTCGGTGTAGACGACCGAAAGTCCAGATTGACGCGAGGTTTGCGCGACGACGCGGGCGATCAGGTCGTTCGTCAGCACGGGTTGCACGATATCGCGCTGTCCGATCATGCGAAGCACGTCCATGCTTTTCTCGTTGCAGACCTGTGTCACGATGTGGTACTGTCCCTCGCGGCGGTTCGGGCTGTTCGTCAGTGCGAGCACCGATTTGATGATGTGTGTGTCGGGGTCGTCGCCCTCGGGCAAAATGATGATGGAGCGCGCCGTGTGCGGGCTGACGATTTCGATATCGCCCAAATCAATGGGACTGCCCGAACGACAGATGACGCGCGTGTTTTTCGTTGCGGGGACGCGTTCGCGGATCGCGTCCTCCATCTCGACCTTGTCGTGGTCTGCCATTACGACGATGACCGCGCCACTTTTGCGGTTTTCGTTGGCGATCACTAATTCTGAGATGATGGTGAACACTTGTGGCGTCCAACCGAGGATGACGGTGTGATCATTTTCGAGCACGAGTGAGCGTCCCTTGCGGAGACGGTCAATCTGTGATTCCAGTCCGCTGGAGAGAACGCCGATCAACGTGCTGACGATGAAAATGCCTCCAATGGTCACCAGCAACATGATGAGACGGAAACCCCAACCCGCGTCACTGCCCATTGTCCCCGCGTCGAGCGTGCGCATGAGACTGAGCCAGGCGGCCTCGATAAAGTTGGGTGTGTCCGTGCCTTCGGGCGCGAGCAGGCGTCCGCCAATCGTGATGAACAGCGCGGCGAGCACGATGATTCCCAAAGTGAGCAGGGCCAATCCACCGATCAGTGCAGAGGCGCCGCGCGACATGAGGTTGTCGAACCAATATCCAAAGCGTTGGCGAAAGGAATATTTCTGTGGCATGGTCATCCTCCAGAAAGGGATTGGCGAATTATAGCCGTACTTTCCCATAAATGTCCTGTTGACTCACAGGGCATTTTCGTCTATATTGCATCAAACCCAATCCAGGAGGAACGCATGGAAACCCAACAACCACAAACCCCACAGCAACCTGCCTACGACGCCGCGAAAATGGAGGAAATGCAACGGCTCACCTTTGTGATGAACCTGCAACGTGCCATGAAAAGCGGCGCAAGCAACTTCTATTGGATCGCGGGGCTTTCCGTCGTCAACTCGCTCGTCAATATTTTCGGCTGGGGTGTTTTTTTCGTGATGGGACTCGGGGTGACGCTTTTCATTGATGTTGTCGCAGGCGGAATCTCCCAGAATGTGGGCGGCAGTCCCCTGATACTCGTCATGGGACTTCTTTTCAGCCTCGTTTTCGATGCGATCTTTATCGCTTTTGGGTATTTTGCTGGCAAAGGACATCGCTGGGCATTCATTGTGGGCATGGCACTTTATAGCCTCGATGCCGCGCTTTTGCTTTTCCTACAGGATTGGCTTGCTTTTGGTTTCCATCTCTTCCTGCTCTATGGAATTTGGCAGGGCTTTTCCGCGCTCGGAAAACTCAAAGCGCTCGAAGCGGCCAACCTAATGGCTGTTCCCCCTGCGGACATGATGCGATAAATTTCTCGGTCGGGGAAAATCCCCGACCGAACTTTATCAGGTGACAAAATGCCCGAACAACAAATTTATCTTCTCTCGCCCAAAAATCTCTCGCCCGAAACCATCGCGGTCGCGTTCGCCAAAACTTCGCGCTCACCCGAATCTTTCCGCGAAATCGCCGAGGGACTCTCCGACGAAACCTCCGCGAAATTTCACGAACGCTGGGTGGTGGGTTACGGTCACGCCTCGGTGGCCGAGCACGCCATTCTGCACATCGCCATCGAAAATGTCTCGCGCATCGCGATGGAGGCCATCGAGTCGAATCGTCTCGCCTCCTACACCGAAAAGTCCACGCGCTATCAAAAGTGGGGACCAGACGATTTTACGATTCCCCCCGAACTGGATGGGCATCCCCTCCGCGACGAATTTGTGGACACGATTCGCTTCCTCTTCTCGACCTACGCCGCTTCCCTCGACCCCGCGCGGGAGATTGTCTCGAAGCGCGTTTCGCGTCGGGATGGCGAAACCGACGAAGCCTGGGACCGCCGCGTCCGTTCGCAATATGTGGACTCGTGCCGCTTCCTGCTCCCTGCCGCCGCCCTCGCCAATGTTGGCATGACCGCCAACGCGCGCGTGCTGGAGAATGCCGTCCGCAAGTTTCTCTCGCATCCGCTGGAGGAGGTCCGCGCCATCGGGCAACGCGTCAAGGAAGTGACGAAAAGCGAAGTGCCGACGCTCGTCAAATATGCGGAAGCCGTGCCATATTTGGTGGAGACAAGCCTGGAATTTGGTAAGTTGGCAAATCGGGAATTGGGAATCGGGAATGGAGAATTGGGAAATTGGTGTCAGTTGGTGGACTACGATCATGACGGCGAGCAAAAAGTCCTCGCGGCCGCGCTCTATCGTGTTGGGGAAATGCCCTACGCCGACGCGTTCGCGCACGTCAATTCGCTTGATAACGCCGAGCGCATCCAGTTGGCTGAATCACTTCTTGGACGGTTGAAGCGTCACGATACCCCCCTCCGTGAATTGGAATACTGCAACTACACCTTCGACCTCGTCATGGATCAGGGTGCGTACGCCGAGTTTAAACGTCACCGCATGATGACGCAGACGCCGCAATTGCTGACGGCGCGGCTGGGGTACGCGACCCCGCATCTTGTCGATGAGGCAGGCTTCAGGTCCGAGTATGAGGCGGCGATGGAGAGGGCCGCATCCATGTATGAAAAGCTCGCGGCGTGGAATCCGTATGTGGCGCAATACGTTGTCCCGAATGGATTTAATCGCCGTGTGCTGGCGCAATTTAATTTAAGAAGCGCGTATCACTTTTGTCAGTTGCGCGCCGCGGCCAACGCGCATTTTTCCATCCGCAAAATTGCCGAACGCGTGGCCGAGGAGATTCGCCGCGTGCATCCGTCCCTGTCCGTATTTATGACCCTGCCCGAGGAGACCTGGCAGGATGTGGAGAGAAAGCACTTTGTGAATCCGTGATTTGAAAGAAATTTTCAGTGCTATACTTTTAGAAGGCGGGATCGAAGCGTTCGTGTGTGGAGTTTGCAATTGGCGGAGGAGCGCATGAACATGGAATCGTATCGGAAACTGGCCGAGCAATTGAATGCCCTGCCCAACGGATTCCCACCCACCGAGGATGGCAGGGAATTGAAACTGCTGGCGAAATTGTTCACGCCCGAGGAGGCGGAACTCGCGGCGCGGTTGACTTCTTCATTTGAGACCGTTGAAGAGATCGCGGCGCGGACGGGATTGGATGCCGCGGACTTGCGCGACTCACTTAAATGGATGTCGCGGCGCGGCCTGATCGAAGCGGGCCGCAAGGACGGCGCGCTGGGGTTCAAGTTGATGCCCTTTGTGGTGGGAATTTACGAGATGCAGGTTGGCACGATGGACGCTGAACTGGCGCGCCTGTTCGAAGATTATTTCCAGAGCGCGTTCAAAGAGATGCTGACAGTCAAACCGCAATTCCATCGTGTTATCCCTGTGAACGAGACGATTCGCAACCCGATGGAAGTGAGACCGTTCGAGAGCGCGGCGGAGATCGTTAACGCCATGCAGTCGTGGGGCGTGCAGGATTGTATCTGTCGCAAACAAAAAGCGTTGCTTGGTGAGGGGTGCGAGCATCCGATTGATGTGTGCATGGTCTTTCATCCGCGTCCGAATGCATTTGACAATCATGCTGTCATCCACGCGTTGACGCACGACGAGGCCATGTCCACCCTGCGCCGCGCGGCAGAAGCGGGACTTGTCCATTCGGTGAGCAACAGTGTGGAAGGGACATACTACATTTGCAATTGCTGTACCTGTTCGTGTGGAATCCTGCGCGGCATGGCTGAGTTGGGAATTGCCAACGTGATGGCGAGTTCGGCCTTCGTCAACCAAGTGGATGAAGTCATCTGCAACGGTTGCGAGGACTGCATCGAAACCTGTCAGTTCGACGCGCTATCCATGGATGGGTTGCTGGTGAAAGTGGATTCTGTCCGATGCACGGGATGCGGCGTGTGCGTGATTCACTGTTCCACGGGTGCGCTAGGTCTCGTGCGGAGGCCTGAGAAGGAAATCAAACCCGTCCCGCAGACACACGCGGATTGGGGCGTGCAGAGGGCTGCGGAGAGAGGAATATAAGAACACGCGAGTGCGTCGCGCCCGACTCAACGAGACGAGTCCCATCGTCAGGCTTCGCCCGTTGACGAAGATTCCCCCGTCAGTGAGGTGCGACGCACCCTCTGCACAAAACCCACAGACGCACCCGCCGAAACCCGGAATCCACCCAGGGACAAGCCCACCCAGTCTGAAGCGATTGCGCGAGTCCCCAAAGGGGATGATATGCGTCGCACCTGACTCAACAAGGTGAGTCCTATCGCCAGGATTCGTCCGCTGGCGAAGATTCCCCCGTCAGTGAGGTGCGACGCACCCTCTGCACAAAACCCACAGACACCCCCGCCGAAACCCAGAATCCACCCAGGGACAAGCCCACCCACCCCGAAGCGACTCCCATTTGCACATCGTCCATTCGCCGAAGGTTCGTGGTTTCCATTTGTGGATTATTTTCCCCCAATAGTGTAGCCATGCGAAGTGGGTACATCCTCCATTTGCTGGGCGCCCTAATGGGGCACTTCGTGAAAGGGACAATAGCGAGGGCAACAGTCGGAAAACCACGCAGATACTGGGAAGCGCAATTCACTATAATGCGAGGGACTCTGCTCGCTTAGCGAAAAAACGTTGCAACGCGAAACCAGCAAATGAACTTGTAATTAAAGCTAGGAGAACATCTATCATTAATGCAACAGAATTAAAATAGGTGCGATGGTCACCAACATTGTTTTCCCAAACAAGCAGGGGAAATCCCACTCGAGTTGTCCCCAAAACACAGTTTGTGGATTTAACAATCCATCCTAGTCCACAATCGGAATGAAAGTGAATCCATAGTAAATTCAATAACACAACGAAGATAAGCATCGTTATCGAAGAAACAATAAATATCCTATTGATAAACTTTGCTGTTTTTCCTTTTTCTGGTACCTTCTCATTTGTTAAATCTGAAAGTTCGGGGAACACGGGTTTTTGGGGAAGTATGCTTAATATTTCTTCACTTGTTGGTGGCTTTATTGTTTCTGGTACCTTCTCGTCTGTTAAATCTGAAAGTTCGGAGAACACGGGTTCTTGATGAAGTATGCTTAATATTTCTTCTCTTGTTGGTGGCTTTATTAAAGTTGCCGTTGGTTCGGTTCGTTCAGCACCGCACACTTCACATTCTGCATGTTTAGGAATTCGTATCCATGCGCTTTGGAATGCATACTGGACCATGGCACCAGAAAGTAGCTCAGGGAAAGCCCAATAATTTGGCAAATTTCCAAACGCCACAAAATTATTACCAGAAGATGCTGGCGTTTGGATGAATTCTTTTAAACTGGCGTCTGAAGGGTCATTCAAGAATAATAACGACAATCCAATTTTGGCGGCTGTGCTAGTAATATGCTGAATATCAGCTGCAAGAGCGATCTCGCTTACCAAGCGCCCTGTAGTGTAGTCCGTTTTGGGCAATTCGTCATCACCCCTGTTTCTTGTAGCACACAAATAACACGCTGTGAGTTCTGGCAATACATAAATCACTTCCCCCCCTCCAGCACCAGCCCAAATGCCAATAAATAGGCTAGGTTTTTTTCTAAAATAAGCAATGCGATTCAAAATCCTTTGGGCATTTAAACTGTCTGTTGCTGCAACAACTAAATCTACATCCAAAATCAAGGCATCTAGTTCTTCGTACGTGAAGTCGACTAGATCTTTTGCATAACAGGTTAATCTTGTTGCTGGATTTATATTAACTAATCGTTTAGCCATAGCATCGGTTTTATATTGTGCGATATCTTCAATAGTATATACAGTACGGGAAAGATTAACAGCCTCCACTTTTTCTGGATCAATGAGAGTGAATTGGCCAACTCCAGAACGGGCAAACAACTCGCTTATGTATGAGCCTACCGAACCTAAGCCTACAACCAAAACATGTTTGCTAAAAATAGAAGATGATAATATTCCGCTACTTCTTTTGAACAAATCATTGGTATATTCAACTAAAGGAGTATCATCCACTAGGAACGTTTCCCAATTGGCTAACTTTGCGAGATCTGGATTTGTTGTAACTGGCCCAATTTCATTGGGCCCGAAAGCTTTTTTTGTGGGCGCATTTGTCCTGAAATAACCTTGAATCGCAATTAGCAAACGATCTTCACTGGGCACATCCATTCGCCATTTTAGTTGTAGTTGTTCTTCCTCTTGTGTGCCATCCTCTTTGATAATTGCTAAACTTGCAATTGGTGGCGTAAACGGATATGACTCTCCTGCCAATAACATTAATTCCATTTTGCCATTCAGATTGATGCTGGTCCCAAACCCTTTTACATCTCCATAAGGTAAAGGGAATACATCTCCAAAAATATTCGGATTACCTAATTTATCAGCCACCTTCCGTAAATCATCCGAGAAATGTTTCATCGCTATACTTGTTTTGGTTGCGCTGTTGTTGGAAGATGTGTCGTTCTTTCTTCCTGTATTATTAAACGATAGCACCTCACACACAATCGGTTTCACAACAGTCCTGCTATCCCCTCTGTATGCCGCATAAAATGAAATTTTCCCTTGGCCACACTTAACTTCATGGACATCAAGGCTCCTCCCAAGTACTTTTACATTTACAATCGGCCCTAAAAAGAATGGCATATGCTTATTGGCAATCAAAGCCTTAGTGAAAGGACCCGAAATATCTTGAGATGATGGATAATCCATCCCAGTTGGATGAGAGTGAATAACGCCTTTGAATTCCAAATTTCCACCCGCTTCGATAATGGGCACTAAAGCTATGAGCTCATCTGATGGAATATATGAAGCACTAGTAGTACTTGCCCATTGATCGTACACAAATAAGGTAATCGCATTAGAGCCAACAGGGCCTAATAAAGCCCCTCCCCGTTCTGGTCTAAAATTAACAATATTCAATTCGATTGACTGGAGAACTTCTTCGCTTATATAGAAAGACGTTGACATTATTTCACCTCAGACCGCGACCATTGTTTCTTAGGCCGATGCCTCTTCGGTAAATTAAAGTATCAAGGACAGGTAATAGAGCGGTAAAGAAAGTGCCTTACCATACAAACGGAAACGAGCCTTCTCTTAGATATTCACTAAAGCCTTTTGCCCATATGACAGATTTTGAGTAAGTTTGCCCCATTTCGCTGTAGCCTCCCCCATTACTCATGCTAAGGCAAAGTTTCCCATCGGGAAAAAGATGGCAACGTGTTACCTCGTGCTTTCCAGCCTCATCAGGCTCGATGAGTTTTACATAGTAATATCCGCTGTCAAAGTACATAAAAAAAGTATATGCGTCAAAATAAGGACTCCCAGTTTTTACTGAATATACCCATCCTTCAACACCCCTGTCATCGATGCGATAGGTATTAGAGGGCATTTTAGACTTCACAAAAGATTGTTCTTTTGTATATCTTGCCATGTCACTGGCAAAAGTGTCTTTTGGGACTTGCGATACTGGGCGAGAGGCAACTACCGCACCTGTTGTTGCCACTTCCACAACAACTACTTTACCTTCATTGTCAACAGCCACATCGGGACCAGGTATTAACGAGGGCATTACTGTTTCACCCTTTTTCTTTCTTTCCTCTACAATTTTTCTGATTTGTTCTAACGAAGGCTCTGGCATTTTTCCTCCAAAACATCATTTGAAATTGAGTTGGCACTTCAACAATGACATTATACCTTAACAGTGTGAATCCTCGCTCGTTACGCTTGTGTTATCCCAAGGGAATCACCGTCTCTATAAATATTAACATATCCTCGTATTCTTTTGTGAAGTGCTACAAGCAACGCGGGTGATAGCATACGGTTCACTATAGATTGTAAAGGTCGAGCGCCCAAGGATTTCTCTCTTTCCTGCTCGTATATAATACTGATTACATCATCATTGCAATTGCTTACTTCCAAGTCATATTCCTTCGCAAGTTTGTTTACGGACTGTAAAATAATAGCCTTTTCTGTGAATTCATCCAAGGGGCGAAAAAACAAGAATTGTCTGAGACGCCCCACCAATTCAGGAAGTTGCCCTGCATCAGTAAAATGACGTTGGCAAACTTTGTTTACAATATCAGGGTTTCCAAAACTATTCGCTACCAAAAGAGCATTATAAATTGGCTCCCACACTAGGTTTGTTGTAAAGACAAATATAGCGTGGCGGCAATCCAAGTAAAATCGACCGTCTTCTAATGGCGCGGGTAACAGGAGTGATCCATTATCTAACAATGACAGTAAGGCGGTAATAACTAATGGATGTGCCTTTTCTAGTTCATCCCAAAGAATGACCTGCTTCGGACTCGCACTCAACGCTTGGACCAGGTTGGTTTTGGTTTCATAGCCCACATAGCCTGGAGGGCTTCCGAATAATTCGCTAACCCTATAAGATTCCTTGTACTGGCTTAGGTTTATTCGCACAAATCCATAACCAAGTTCTGGATAAACTTCTTGCAGCACCTTGGCGAGAGACGCTACACTTTCACTTTTCCCCGTCCCCGTTGGGCCAACCGCAACTAACACTAATGGATGATTAGGCGCAACTTTGGCTATGTGTTCAACCGCGGTTTGACACAACATTTCGACTGAATTCTCCTGCCCCAAGATTTCATTTTTAACTCTGTCAAAAATTATTTTAACGTCTGGGATAAATGAATTAGCATCGGAGATCCACTTTATTACTTCTTCCGTATATTCTTCATAGTTAGGATTTGCAACCCATAGCACAGATAAAGAATAAGCAATCTTGCTATTTAGGGGTCTGCTTAATGTTTTTATGTTGCCGTTAGAATCGATGAAGGATTGATACAAATTAGGCAGATTGTTAAGGTCAGGAAAAACAAGTTTAATGCGATAACCATCATTTGAATAACAGAGAAAGAATGTAAATTCTCTCCCTTCATGGTCATAAATACTGTAAACCCACCCCTCAGCTTCGTTAGTTTTCACATACTCAGCATTAGACGGAAAATCTTTCGTTGCCATGAGCCTACCTAGAAAACCGAGATTCTTTCCTGCAACCTTACGATGTGGAAGTATAGCATGTAAACAATTTGCAGGCAACTTTTCAGCAGCCACTGTGTCCAAGATACCTTACTATATTTTGCAAATTACTTGTATAATACTGATGAGGATATCCGATGGCTTCATTGACAAAGTATTTCAGGCTAATGAAGGAACATCCGCAGTTATTTGTAAATCCCGATGAAAAGGGTGTCATTAAAATTGTTACTGACCCTGAGAGAATAAGAATTCTCCAAGCCGTAAAGAAAAAAGAATATAAAGATGCGGGGAAAAAGGCAGAGTGGATTGATATCGGTGTCTTATCAGAAGATCCGTGGTTCTGGGTTTTGAGAGATTTAGTGGAATTTCCTGACGGGAAAATAGGCGGATACTTACGGGTGCTAAACCGCAAAAGCCTTGACGGCGGAACCAACGTGGTAATGTTCCCAATGTTGAATGGTAAGATTGTTTTGTTGAAACGCTTTAGCCACGATGACAGGGACTGGATTTGGGAAATTCCTCATGGCTTTGGAGAACCTGGGCTTTCTGCCGAAGAGTGTGCTCGAAAAGAACTTGAAGAAGAAACTGGATTGAAACCTAAGAACCTGATTTTGGTGGGCGAGATGGGAGGACCTGATGGTTCAACGGCGTTTTACTATGCAGAACTTACCGATGGTGACACCGAGCCAGAAATTGGCGAGGGAATTTCAAAATGCGAACTCATTTCTTTATCTGAATTTGAACAATGGCTTTTTAGTGGAAGAATAACAAGTTGGTTTACAACCATTATTTACATGATGTGCAAAAGCAAGAACGTTCTACCAAATTGAAGATTGCAACAATACGTTGTTTCTAACCCAATCACCGCTTCACAACTGTTTCGGAGGATAAAATGCGCACAAAGATTATTTCGCCAGATGAATTGGATGTACTTGCCACAGTACCGCAGTCAGTAGATAATCAATGCGTCCCCCAGAAAGTGTTTGACAGAATAAAAGGAGGCTCATCTTTAAGATCGCTATTGGATCAGGTCTTAGGAGGAAAGATTGAAGACGACGCAAAAGAATTATGGGAATTTCAAAAACGAGAATACAACCGTTCGCTTGTTTTTTCAAAACAAGTTGTAGTTAACCGATCATCTTTTTGGAATACACCAGTATTGATTCAATCTGCTTTAGACCCGAACGAAATTGACGGGTTAGTAAAGTTGATCAAACAAAGGGCTATAACTCCTTACCTTTTTACAGAGAATAATTTTGAACAAATGCCAGCGACTGGTTTCGGGGTCATCGGCGAGGAAGCGATAAAAAGGATAACTTCCGTTCTTGACGAAATGGTTTGTGTAAGATTGGCTGAAACCGATAGCGAGAACAAAGAAAAAGTTCTCGGGATGGAAGAAACTTTTAGGGCACAAATTGCTGGACCAATTTTGGCTGGCACTGAAAGAAATCGTAAGGCTCAGTCAATTGCTCGCGCATTACTGGAAAAAGTTGGTTCACCTGCCCAAGAAGAAATAGAGGCTTTGGCAGATGAGATTCTATCAGTTTCAAGATTCGCCTTTAATGCTTTAGGAGACGGTAAAGATGTTAGGCGAAACCATTTATATATGCAAAAAATTGTGGCGGAAGGAACAAAACCAGAACAAGGTATATACCGAACCGACAAATTTACATACTATATCAAGCAATGGTTTGACGCAATTTACAATTGCAATTTACCAAACTTTCTTGGTGCTTTGAGTTTCGTTCCTCAAGATTTTCCTACGCCTTTGGATTTGGGCATGACTTGGGCTCTTACGAACAAAAAGACCCAACTTCTCCAAGGCGATGACTTGTATCTAAAAGATGTGGTTGAGAGGGCAAAATCTTTCAATACCTGGAAAGCGTGGGAGTCTTTTCAAGCCCAAGCAGGTTTATGTATACCTGACCCACATTTGTTGACACATACGGATATTTGGGAAATTCGGCAATGGCCAGAATGGGTCTATCTAATGGGACGCTTGGACACCTTCTTGGATAACTTTGGTGAGGCGCATGATAAAGAAATGTGGGAAGGGTATGATAATTTTAATGGGCGTCTGTCAGGATGGTGGTTGCAAAAACACGCAGAAGAAAGAACTAGATTTGCAGTTGCGGTAGGCAAAGTTTATAAAATTGGCACGTGGGTTTTGGGTTATATCTTGACCCAATTTGGAGTCATCCCTGTGATCCCTGATAGACTTGCAGAAGTGCCTAATCTCGACAAGGAGTTTGTCCAGGGCGTTGTTGAAGTTGGTTTATACGTTCTTGACAAAGGAAGAATTGATTGGAAGAGAAGTCAAAATATTCGAAGAATGAAAAAAGAACTGGCAATAAAAACCGACGATGTACGTTCGGTTTGGGAAGCCCTTCGAACATTGTATCCTTCTCTCCCTGAGACCTTGCCAGGCTCTGGAAACTTGGAGATATCGGTCGAAGAGGGTGCAGATTAATCGTATTCCGAGTTTTACAGATTAGATGAAGTAAGAACAGAGGATGTTATGAACTATCAAGATTTAATAAATGATCATGCTGACTTGTTTGAAAATACCAATTCTCTTATCAAGGTGATAACCGATTTCGATAAGATTCGCGAATGGCAAATAAAAAGACGCTCAGAGTTGTTGAATGCGAGTAAGCCATCGGAGTGGGCTGATATTGGTATAGTCTTGAATGACCCTTTTATAGTCGTCATTCGTGATCTTGTTGAATTTCCTGGAGGCTATGTTGGCGGATATTTTAGAGTAATCAACCGAGCAGATCTGAATGGCGGACAAGGTGTAGTCGTTCTTGGCGAAATGGATGGGAAATTATTGTTGCTGAATCAATTCCGTCACCCTGTCCGCTCATGGAGTTTTGAAGTGCCACGAGGATTTGGACAGTCAGGAACACCTGCGGAAGAACAAGCAAAAAACGAACTTCTTGAAGAAGTTGGCGGAGAGATAGACGAATTGGTTGATTTAGGAATCTATTACAGCAACACGGGTTTAGAAGGTAACAAAGTGAAGTTGTTTTACGCAAAACTGAAATCCGTGGGTCAACCAGCCCAAGAAGAAGGAATTGAAAGTTTTCTTTGGGTTTCTTTGGCCGAGTTGGAAGAAATGATCGCAAGCGCAAAAATCACCGACGGTTTTACCATCGCCGCATACACGCGTGCAAAATTGCGGGGCTTGCTTGGATAAAAGATAAAAGAACCTCCGAGCCATCCTCGGAGGTCTCACGCAATACGCAACACGCCCTAATCTCTAATCATCCACTCTCTAATCTCTGCACTACTCCCCCGTCGGCACCCAAATATTCTTCACCTGCGTCGCCTCATGCAAAAACTCGTGGCCTTCGCCCTGCTCGCGATCCATCCAATCGCGCGGCAGGCCATAGCCGACCCACGTCCGCTTCATGTTGGCAGTGGACTCGTCCTCCACGTGGTAACTGCCTTCCGCCGAGCCGAAGTACCAGACCGCGTCCACGTCTTCGTGCTGGACGAGGGTCTTGGTCAGGTGGTCGCGGTCGCCTGTGACGATGTTGACCACGCCGCCAGGCACGTCGGACGTATCCAGCACCTGATAAAAGTCCGTGGCACTGAGCGGGAATCGCTGGCTGGGAATCATCACGACCGTGTTGCCCCTTGCAATCGCGGGCGCCATCAGCGAGATAAATCCCAGCAACGGATACTCGTCGGGGCAGGCGATTCCGATCACGCCCATCGGTTCGTTGACCGCCACCGTGATTCCGCGTAGGGTGGTCTCCTGAATGTTCCCGCCGTATTTATCCGCCCAGGCCGCGTACGTGAACAGACGCTCCACCGATGTATCCACTTCGGCTTGCGCGGACTTTTTCGTGCATCCCGTCATCTCGACAATGCGCTTGACGAACTCGGCGTTGCGCGCGTCCAAATTCTCGGCGATGAAATACAGGATCTGCGAACGGTTGTATCCGTGCCGCATCGTCCAGCCCTGCCTGGCTTCGATGGCCGCGTGCGCGGCTTCCACCGCGTTGCGGATGTCTTTGCGGTTGCCGTCGCCGACCTGGCCGACAATT
Organism: Anaerolineaceae bacterium; assembly: GCA_003598975.1. Taxonomy (GTDB): domain Bacteria; phylum Chloroflexota; class Anaerolineae; order Anaerolineales; family Villigracilaceae; genus Denitrolinea. The sequence goes on from QZIJ01000057.1 coordinate 22,856, forward strand.
TTTTCTTTTGCGCCCATGACAGAAATTGTGTAAGCGCCGTCGGGACGAACCTGCTTGCCGCCGACGTACATCTTCGGGGTGCGGTCGACTCGAGGGACGCTTCGCGCACCGCCTCCATTGCCGCGCCCAGTTTCGAGTCCCGCGGGACGCGCAGGGGTGTGCTCGCCCCAAGCCGATTTCGTAGA
>QZIJ01000006.1 GCA_003598975.1 Anaerolineaceae bacterium
GGATTCCCTGCTATCTTTTTGCAAAATTTCTTTGAATTCAGTTTCAAATACGGTGATTCTTGTTCTATTTCAGTGCCAAAGAGAGTGACCCATAACAGTATATCCTGTACGCTCTAAAAGACCCTTCATAAGGCAATTATTTCACGATGGAATTCATCAGTTCAAGCGCAAAGCCGACTTTGTCCTCCGTGTTGTAAAACACCCACTCCTTACCCGCATTTTTGCCGACCGACGAGCCCATCTGTGAAACCGAAATACCTTTTGATTCAAGATACTCCCTTACGGGCTGATGCTCGTGTATGCTGAATTTCAGATGGTGCAGCCCCATGCCGTTGTTGGCTTTAAGAAAGTCACCCCAGACCGTGTCACCTTCCAAAGGCTGTATGACTTCAAGCTCAATATTGCCAAGGTCAAAAAAACAAAATTTTGCTTTAAAGGACGAGGGCTCGCCCTTGTACATCATTTTGATATCGGCTCCCTCTGGCGGAAAATCAACGATTTTAAAAGGACCGATGCCAAGAATCTCCTCGAGATTTTTCAGCACCTTGTCCAAGTCATCAACAATGAGTCCTATCTGTATCGGGTTCCTAAAAAGCTTCTTGATGTCATCCATAATGATTCCTCCTCAAATTTTTTATTTTTATAAAACAAGTCCTAAAGGCTTCTCTAGCTGTTCTTTCAAATGGCATAAAAACATCGCGCTTTCAACGCCGTTCAAAACTCTGTGGTCATAGGTAAGGCACAAATTCATGCCATCAGTTGATTTTCCCGCTTCCGAAAAATACCGCTGCACGGCGCAGACGCCAAGTATCGCCACCTGCGGCAGATTCACTATCGGCGTAAAATGATTGATGCCATACATCCCAAGATTGGAGACGGTAAAAGTGCCGCCGTCCAGATCGTCTGGAAGCAAGCTGTTTCCCTTGACTTTTTCGACGAGCGATTTCACTTTTCCGGATATATCGAATAAATTCAAACGATCGGCGTTTTTTATTACGGGTACGATAAGCAGGCCTTCTATCCCGACAGCTACGCATATATTGATATGCTCATGCATCAAAATATATTCGCCGTCGATGCTGGCATTAAACGCAGGATAAGCCTTCAGCGTGTTTGCCGCAGCTTTCAGAACGAAGTCATTTACCGTTACATGCCTGCCTGTATCAAAGTTGATATCCCGGCGCAGCGATAGCATCTTTGTAACGTCGGCTTGTATCGTGACCAATGAAGCAGCCACCTCCGCATGGCTTTTGGACATTCTTGAATAGATGGTCCTGCGCATCCCTTCGATCTTTACTCTGTTTTCACAAACATTTCCTTTTTTATCCGCCTGCGTTTCAGCGGATGCACTTTTGATATATTCAGCAATGTCTTTCTTTTTGACTACATCACCATTGGCGGCTTGCCGCATCAGTGATAATTCAATGCCGCTCTCCTTAGCCAGCTGCTTTGCCGCAGGCGATGCCATTATCTTGTTTGGCCTGGGTGCCTCTATCTTCTGCTCAAACTTCTCCGGCTGCCGAACCTCTGCCGGCGCTTCAGTTTTTCTATCCGAAACATCGCTCAGCTCTCCTTCTTCGCCGATGTAGGCGATGACTGTCGATACGGGAACGATATCACCTTCTTTATAAAGTATCTTTAGCAGTATGCCGTCGCCCGGTGCAGGCTCTTCCATCGTTATCTTGTTAGTCTCAATAGTAAGAATATCCTCGCCTTCCTGCACGCGCTCGCCTTCGTTTTTAAGCCACTTGATGATGGTTCCTTCCTCCATTGTCATGCCCGCCTTCGGCATGATCACTTTAAACATTGCATTACCCTCCTCCGTATAATAATGTGAGTATTTTGGTTGTCCATATTGGACAATTAAAGTACAATGCAAGCTGCTTCTTTTTCGAGCAGGGTTTTCAGGTCAACGTCATCAATCCAATCGGATGCAGTACGTAAACGATTATATTGCCGACCAGAAACGAAAGGTTATAACTGATCTATTTCATCAAGCCTCTAGCAGATGCTATGATTCTTTCCTTTGTGGGCAGCACATTTTTTTCGAGCTCAAGGCTGCACGGTATTGGCACATCCATGCTGCAGCACCGCTCAATCGGAGAATCAAGATAGTAAAACGCTTCGCTCTCGGTAACCGTAGCCGCGATCTCTCCGCCAAAACCGCCTGTTTTATGCGCCTCATGCACGATAAGCAGCCTGCCGGTTTTTTTAACGGATTCAATTATCGTCCGTTTGTCCAGCGGAGACAGCGTTCTAAGATCGACGACCTCCAAACTGATGCCTTCCTCTAAAAGCTCCTCTGCTGCCGAAAGGCAAAGGTGCACCATCCTGCCGTATGTGGCAACTGTTATATCGGAGCCTTCGCGTTTAATATCCGCTTTGCCTATTGGTAAAGTGTAGTATTCCTCCGGCACTTCACCTTTCATGCCGTAAAGCAACTTGTGCTCAAAAAACAGTACCGGATTATCGTTGCGAATCGCGGATATCAGCAGGCCCTTTGCGTCATAAGGTGTTGACGGCGCAATAATGATGAGTCCCGGCACGTTTGTATACCATGCCTCGGGCGATTGAGAATGCTGTGCCGCCGCACCTGTCCCAGCGCCATCAGGCATTCTGATAACGATAGGCACGCTGTTTTTGCCACCGAACATGTATCTTATCTTTGCGGCCTGATTCACGATCTGATCATAGCATACCGTCGAGAAGTCCGAAAACATGATCTCGACGATCGGGCGCATTTTTAAAAGCGCGCTGCCTATGCCCGCTCCGACAAATCCCAGTTCGGATATCGGTGTCTCAAGCACTCTTTCCGGCCCGAATTCCTCAAGCATGCCCAACGATACACCAAAACAGCCGCCGTAAACTCCGATATCTTCTCCCATCAGAAACACGTCCTCATCCTGCCGCATTTCCAATGTCATCGCTTCTTTTATCGCCTGTCCATAAGTCAATTCACGCATCGCTGACAACCTCCCCTGCAAAAACATCATCTGCAATTTTTTCGATTGCTAGCACTGGGCTTTCCAAAGCAAAACGAACCGCGTTTTCTATCCGCTCCGCCGCATCGGACTCATACTGTACCAGGTCTTGTTCGGATGCAGCGCTGATCTTAAGCAAAAGCTCGCCTGCGCGCTTTATCGGGTCTTTTTGCTTCCAGCTATTGATCTCCTCTTTGGTGCGGTATCTGTTCGCGTCCATCTTTGCGTGCCCCATATGCCTGTACGTGTTTTCAACTATCAGCATCGGGCCGTTCCCGAGCACATACGAGCGCGCTTCGCTCACAGTCTCGTAAACGCCCATGATGTCGTTCCCGTCTATCGATATACTTCTAATGCCATATGGCAGGCTCCTCTTGGTAAGATCGGGGTCGCTCATGCTTCTGTCGATGCTCATCGACATGCCGTATAGGTTGTTCACGCATACGAAAATCAGCGGAAGCTTCCACAGCGCGGCCAAATTCATGGCTTCGTGAAAGGCGCCCTGGTTGGATGAACCGTCTCCGAATAAACAAAGCACGACCGTATCTTCACATTTTTTCTTCTTAAGCGCGAGAGCGGCTCCTACAGAGATCGGCATACTGGCGCCGAGTATACCATTGGATCCGAGATACCTTTTTTCCACGTCCGCGATATGCATTGAACCGCCTTTGCCCTTGCAGAGCCCCGTCGCCTTTCCGAATATTTCAGCCATCATCGAATTGACATCCGTGCCGAAGGCGATTGCCTGTCCGTGGCCTCTATGCGTGCCGTGCACGTAATCGCTCTTTTTCAATGCAAATATCGACCCGACCGCGGTCGCTTCCTCGCCGATGCAAAGATGACATGTCCCGTGAATCTCACCACGCGAAAAATACTCGTTGATCTTTTCTTCGAACTTGCGGATCAGCCACATCCTTTTATACATTTCAATAATCAGTTCATTTTCTATCACCTAATAAAATCTCCTTTTAAAACAGTTTTATATCCTAATCACGGCTTTGATGACCTTATCCTTGTCACGGATGTTCTCATCCAGCGCTTTTTTGATATCTTTGAGATCATAAATGTGCGACACCAGCTTTTCCAGTTCAATGGGGTTTATGATCATCTGGTCCAAAGCCTTTCTGTGCTGGTTCGCGTACCGGAATACCGTCGTAACATTGGCTTCCTTTCTCATCAACGTGCTAATGTCGAATGCGACAGGCTGGCCAGAAGAAAACCCGACAAACGTGATCATGCCCGTTTTTTTGACATATTGTACAGTCTGGGCCTGCGTTATGATGCTGCCGGCCGTTTCAAACACCAGATCCGTCCCCGCGCCGGCCGTCATCTCAAGAACTTTTTGCACAGGATCCTCCATTTTTGCGTTAATGGTATGAACCGTCCCGAATTCCTGCGCCTTTTTCAGTCTGTTTCCGACTATATCCACCAAAAATATCTGACCCACGCCGTGTGCCCTAAGCGCAAGCATGGTCATAATGCCTATACAGCCGGCGCCCAATATCACCGCGCTATGCCCGTACCTAGCGCCGCTTCTCTCCACGGCGTGAAGCACCACAACATAAGGTTCTATCATCACCCCGCGCAGCTTTGGAAAGTCGTCCGGAATCTTATACACATATTGATAAGGGTATGCTATGTATTCCTGAAACACGCCGTCTGTCCAAGGATTGCCTAAAAAATGACGTACAGCGGTAGGACAGATGTTGTACCTGCCTGTTCTGCAGAAGCTGCAGTGCCCGCATCCGATACCCGGCTCAAGTATGACGCTGTCTCCCTCTTTAAGATCCGTAACATTTTTTCCGATAGATTCAACCTTTCCCACGGGTTCATGGCCCAAAACGCGCGGTTCGTATATTTTCGCAACGCCTATTCCACCTTCTCCGTAGAAGTGAAGGTCGGAACCGCATACACCAACGTATTCGATCTTTACCAGCACGTCGTCATCACCCGTTTTCGGCATTTCGCGCTCTTCTATCTCGATGACACCCTTTTCCTTTAATACTGCAGCTTTCACAGCATACCCTCCAATCCGCTGAATACACTTCTTCGTCGCAGGAACCAATTAAAAATCTACTTGAAGTTTTCATCCTCTATTATTTTTGTCTTCTCATAAAACAACGTAACGTTCTTTTTGCGCCAGTCTTCCAAGCCTTCCCCCATCTGCGATTCAATGAAAACTTCTGCCATGTCGCACGCCATCTTGTCTCCGATTATCCATGCACCCATTGTCAGCACATTCGCATTGTTGATTACTCTGCATTTTTTTGCGGAAAAAACGCTTTCGCAGCAGGCTGCGTAGATGCCTTTGTATTTGTTTGCAAGCAGCGACATACCCATACCGGTTCCGCAAAACAGTATTCCCTGTTTACATTCGCCCGCTTGAATGCTCTTTGCCACCTGCGGTACAATATCTAAAAACAGCCTCTTTTCTTCACTGCTGCCCGAATAATCCAGCACCTCATGGCCCTTTTCCTCCAAAAATTTTTTCACGGCATCCTTGATGCCATGTGCATTAAAGTCTGCTCCCATTGCAATTTTCATAATTTTACCTCCAATTGTTAAATTAATTGATAGTATAATCCAATCCTAACTTATCAGGTCTTTAATATTTATGGCCATCACTATTCCCATAATGATCATATATATATACGAAAGGTTGCCTATCATCTGTTTGTTTATCTTTCTAAGCACTTTTAAGCCCAAATAACATCCAATAATAACTGCGACAATCGTGATTACAGCCAGACCGGGAACTCCAGGTGCAGAGAAATTCCCATAGAACATGTTTAGAATAATCCCATATACTGCAGTGACAACAAACGTTGCCTGCAGTGACGCGGCATACTCAAGCTTATCCTCAATCACAGAATAATAGTAAATTACCAGTACCACGCCGGACAGATTGAACATACCGCCCGCCAGTCCGGAAAGTAACCCCATTCCAATGCCTGCCGCGATCGTTTTTTTCATCTTCAGCTTACCCTTGGTGAGAAACATAAAAACCCCGGTAATCACGAGCACTCCGCCTAGTATCCTCTTCAATATCTCCGAGTCTACCGTCATCAAAAGATAAAATCCCAGCGAGTTGCCTAAGAGTGAGAAGCATACAGGCACAATGATGAAGCGGAAGTTGATGTGCTTCCACAAATCCATAACCATCATAATAGTAATTGTAAGCAACGCCACTTTTACGATCGCTGCCGAAGTAATAAGCGGCAGAAGCAAAGGCAGCAATGTCATTGAAAACACCGAAAAGCCAAAAGCAGCGCTTGAATGAATAAAGCTGCTGGACAGTATGATGAAAAAAACAAGCAGGTAAACGGAAATATCCATGTTATCTCCTTATGTGTTATATCTCGCGGCGTGTCAGACTGAAGCTCTGTGCCGTCGGCCCTTTTTTGGGCAGCGTGGCCATGAATACCGCAAGGGGCACGATATCTTCCGGTTCCTTTACCCACTCAATGCCATCGGTAAAGAGCGTGTCCAGATTGTCTTTAACAAACTTTTTATTCATATCAGTTACAACCGGTCCTGGAATCAGCTCGTTCACTGTTATATCATATTCGCGCAGCTCTTCCGCCAACACGCGCACCAGCATCCATAAGGCAGATTTGGAACAGGAATAGGACGAGCCTGTAGCATCTCCCCTCCGTCCTCTGCCTGAACCAATCGTTATGATTTTTCCCGCACCACGCTCCTTGAGATAAGGTATGCAGGCGCGGATAGAATAGTATGCCCCTATCAGGTTAACGTCTATCGTATTGCGCCAAAGTTCAGGATCATCCTCGCCGACCTTTTCCCTGACGTTGTTGACGCCCGCGTTGACAATGATTATATCTATGCCTCCAAACGCTTCCGCTGCCAATTTACAGGCATCTTCCATAGATTGCAGATTGGTAACATCGCATGGTATGCTAACGGCCCTACCGCCTGCTGAACGTATCTCTTCTGCAGTCTTGTCTATCTCACTTGCAGTTCGCGCTAGACAGGCGACACAGGCGCCTTCTTCAGAAAATCCCATTGCCAAAGCCCGTCCTATGCCTCTTCCTGCTCCGGAAATCAATACGACTTTGTCCTTCAAGGTTTCATAAGTTTTCATAGCATACCTCCTAAATCATTTCTGTCCCGCAGCGGCGTTCATAAAACGCCTGTGAAACTGTAAAACCAGCGGAGAACTTGTGAACTGCGAGAGATGTTCCGGCGCGCTTGTGATGACGATCCTATCAAGCACATCTTCGAATTCCTTCTCTGCCAGCAACGTATCGATATACGGATAAAGCGTCTCTCCCTGGAAATTGCATATGATGAGCCTGGTATCCGGAATATTGCACTGCTTAATAACGCGCAGATTGTGCCGAATGTTATCGAGGCCGTCAAAGCCGCTCGGATAGCTCCGGTCAAAGCCGCGGTAGTTGCATATCCATTCGGCCCGCACCTTGACTTTAAAAATATCAAGACCCTTGTCCGCCGACGAGAGATAATCATTTTCAACCATGAATATCCGAAGCTGTTCAAGAAACGCTTCGTCTCCGCTCGCTTCATAAGCCGCAAGCAGCCCCTTTATCCTTGCTGTCTGCGTCTGCCTGAACATCACAAAGCTGTTTATAAAATACGGCTTTGCTTGAAGTGCAAGCGCAGTCTGATAAGGCTCAAACATCAGCGTGAAATTGACCCTGTAGCCGTTTTCCTTCATCATCAATGCAAGATTGTGCCCACGCAGCCTGTCTTCATTTCTACCCTCGTAATATCTGCGTGCAAACTGCTTGTCATTCGTCAAAAGTTCTTCAATATTTTCCGCATTGACGGGCCCTGTATGCGGGACTTTAATGACGACCCGCCATTTGCCCAGCATTTCCTTAAACTTCGCCGCCTCTTCAAGCATCTCGCTTTCAGAAGACCGGAACGGATCGTTGAGCTCGACACTGATGTCGCAGCCTGGGCCGAGCACGCGTGCTATTTCCATCATTACCTCGTCTCGCGTTTTAAATTCGCCATGTATGTTCGCTTTCGGATTATTGATGAACAGGTTGTATATGATCGCGGGATTGCATGTCAGATTCGCGATTAGATCCTTGATGTGAACGATCTCGTACGGATTGGCAGAATCCGCAGAAAACAGCACTTTCGTCGGCCTCTTCTGATTGTTTTTATCATAAGAGATATCCCTTACCAGATCGGCCTTAATAAGCCCGTCCTTTTCAAGAGAATAACCAATACGAAATCCGGCAGGCGTTTCTCCGGCAGGCACCTTGAAATAATCAATCACTTCTTTAAAATTATCCGTTACGCCGATTATCTTGGCACATTCTTTCAGCCTGGAGTAAAGCGTATAAGATATCGGTTTGTCCAATATCCGCTTGATATATGCTTCATCGCTTTTCGCAGGTACAATGCCAATCCCTCCTAAGCTGCAAAGGATAGTATCTTCCTTATTTCCCAACATAGAATCACTCCTCATCAAATTTATTTTAGTCCATTTAATAAAACCCATCTAAAAACTTTTCTTGTCTTTAGCACGCTGAATTTTAAAAGCTCTCATTTTCCACGATCACTTTAAAATGGTTCGCATCCTTAACCTGAAAGCTCATTGCGTCGGCAGCCCTTTCCAGAGGATATACGTTGGTGATCACCCTGCTTAACGCCGCCGTTTCTTTGCCAGACTGCAGAATATTAAGCGCGGTTTTAAAATCGGAAAAAGCGTGGATTCTGACCCCGCGTATCTGTATCTCCTTGTCTGAGAAGCTTCTCACATGCAGCGGATGCGATTCGGCAGATATGCCGGCCTGTATTATTATTCCACCGCGTTTAGCCGCTGCTGTCATCGTTTTGATGCCAAAAGCGCTGCCCGTGGCTTCAAATACGCTGTCAAAACCTTTACCATCTGTGTGAGCCATCAAACGGTTGAAAAAATCAGGCTCACGCGTGTCCATTGCTTCAAAACCAAGGGAGCGGACAAAATCCAGTCTGTACTCATTTATGTCACAAAGGATAATCTTTGACGCACCGGCTACTCTTGCGGCAATGGCAATCATAACACCGATGACGCCGCCCCCGATAATAAATGCGGAGTTGCCGACTTTAAATCCGCTTTTCGTGAGACAGTGCACGCCGACGCCAAGCGGCTCGGTCAAAGCCACAAGCTGAATATCTGCCCCTTCGTCCACTTTCACGAGCTTTTTCGCGGGCACTTTCACATATTCGGCCATAGAGCCGTTTACATGCACACCAAGCACATTAATATCGTTGCAATAGTTGTCCCCGCCTTCAGCGCAGGTATCGCAGACATAGCAGGAGAAGAACGGCTGCGCCACAACCCAGTCGCCCGGTTTGAAATCTTTCAGCTGCGTGCTTCGCGTGTTGATATCGACAAGCGTCCCGACAAACTCATGCCCCGGCACTATCGGATAATTCAGCAGCGGAAATGTTCCCCCGTAAATATGCGCATCAGTTCCGCATATTCCGGTATATTTGACCTTGATAAGCGCCTCTTCCGGCCCGAGCTCGGGTATACCGATATCCCTGACTTCAAGCTTATATTTGCCAACTGTCACAGCAGCTCTCATAATATTACCCCTTTAGGCTTTCGATTTTCGTCATTTAATGGTCATTCTGATATCTCATCTTCCATCATCAGATGCACCGCGCCTACTTTGAATGTCTTCGGCAATGCCAGAATGTTCGGGTTCTCTCCGGTATACTTTTTGGCATCCTTTAAGGCTTCATCAAAAGTCGCCCGCGTCTTCATACCCATCGCGCGCGCGTAGCCCGGCTCGTACGCGCCGACAATATAAATTGCGGAGCAGTTCATTTCCGCGATGTGTCCGCATGATATCATTGAGAACGCATGATAGGGATGATATCCATAGTTGAATCGATATTTATCTATGTATTCCTTGTTGGTGCTGAAATACTCGCCATACTTTTCAAGATCGGGCAGAGTGTTGTGATAGTCCTTTTGAAAAAGATCAAACAGCGGACGGTACGAAGGAAATTCCTCTTCATGGAAATATCCGTTGCAGATAGAAGAGCATATCACGACGCAGTTGTCCTTCATCACTCTTTTATGCCGTATGATATTCGCGGAAATCGCCTGAAGCATCAATATGGGGTTTGTACCATGCCCGTTGCCATAGTGGAACGACTGCGGCATACCGAAAACCATGATGTCGTACTTCTTCTTTGCCCACGGTATATACGTGCGTTTATCCGCGGCTTCCCAGCTTATTGGCTGAAGCTCCTTCGCGTAGCCTGAAAACACCGCAATCTGCCTTGCATATGTATCCAATACGGCGTCGCAGCAGAAATATTTCTTGCCCATGCATTTTTCCATATGCATGCCGATCGCGTCGAACCTTGCGCGCATCTCGCTGTGCCTTGTCACGGGCGTGAAGTCCCCTTTGTGCATGACGCTTGGCACGTGGTGACTCGCTATGCTCTTCCAGTGGGTAATGCCTGTAGCGCAGTGCTTATATCCGCCCGAATATCCGCCGTACGGATTACCGTTTATGTGTCCAATCAGTATCGCGATATCTGCATCATACACGTCCTTGTTCATGATCACACGGTCGCCCATTTCGTCAAAGCCAAGATCGATTAGATTATCCCAGTCTTCGCTGTCATGGTTTACAATCTGGTGCGTGTGCCAAAAATCGTTGAACGTCTTTTCATCCAGCATACGCATGATCTCCTCTTTGGTGTTTTTTCTGTGCAAACCATTGGAGCAGATCAGCTTTATGTCCCTCTTTTCTACGCCCGCCTTCAGTAGCTCCTCAATGATGATGGGAATTGAGACTTTCCTGTGCGCCGTCGCCTGGAAACCGCCCTTTACCTTGTCGGGAAATACAATCACCGCTTTGCCGCCTTTTTGGGCAAGCTGCGAAATCGTAGGCATGCCTATAGGGTTTAAAATAGATTTTTTCGTCTCCTCATAAATATCCTTGATGAAGGGAGGATCGGGCACCGTTTCCCCTGGAATAAACACATCCGTACTGTTCGGCAGCTCAGCAGACATCAGTCCTTCTCCGTATTCAAAATCCAGTTTCATTTCCTCATTCTCCTATTTTTTATTCTACATATGACATAACTATATTTTTAAAGCTCTGCGGATCGAAGCCTATCGGCTGTACAAACTTGGTCAGCGCAACCAGGCCACCGTCTATCGTGTCGACTGCGGCAATGCTCTTTGCATTCTCTTCCTTCAGCCCGCCGCCGTAGATAACGTCCAGAGGTGCACCGAACATCTCTTCTGTAACGTCTTTGATATGTTTTGAGACAAACGTGATATAATCGCTGTCCGGTGGTGTCTTTCCGGGGCCTATCGCCCATATCGGTTCATATCCAATCACTATCTCTCTGGCCTTCGCTTCATCAACTCCGCCCAAACCGTTTTTAAGCTGCTTTTCCAACACGGCTTTGACTCTTGGCGCATAGTCTTTATAACCGCCCGCGCCCTTTTGCTCCGCAGACTCACCAATGCAAAACACAACCTTGAGGTCTTTTTCCGTAGCGCGTTTCACCTGCTCGTTCAAAAGGCCGTCGATAGCGGCATAAGCCTTCTCGCTTGATGAATCATCTTTGGATATATCAGGGTCGTAGGCCATAAGCATTTGCAGCTTGTCTCTTCTCTCCTCGCTATGGGCGATAATAGTCCATTCGCAGCCGATTTCCTTCATGGCCGTAGCCGGCCTGTTGGCAGTGAACGCGCCAAAATTCCCGCCAGGGCGGATATCATCGCGGAATACCGACTGACATCCGATGGACAGTCCTTTTTTATCGGCGTCGGGATATTTCTTTAACGTTTCCAGCGCCATAGGTATCAACGCTTCTGGCAGAAAATAGGATATGAAAACGTTTTCTATTTTGCCCAAACCAAGCCGTACCGATTCTTCTATAACCCATTCCGTCCATTCCAGCGGATTTTCCATGGGACAGATGCCGCCTTTTTTAGTGCTTACCTCAAAACGCTTCAAATTGACAAATATCTTTTTCATTTTATAGCTCCTTTGGTTATCGAATATTTTCGTATTGCTTTAAAACCTGTCTCGTTTTCAACAGAGCTCTGTCGATACTCATCTGCCCGTTAAAACACGCCGCGTACCCCAGCCTGAGAACCTATGCCGCTATTTTCCGCATCTCTGACTATGTTTTTTACCCTGTTAAGCGCAAGATCAATGCCCAGTTCCTTATCGAAACAGGAATAAACGCCGAGCACCAGTGTTGTCGCCCCGTTCTTTATAAACTCGATTGTGTTGTCATAGTCCACACAGCCATCCACCTCGATATCAAGATCAAGCCCCCTTTCCTTCAGCATACGACGTGTTTGTATGACCTTGTTCATCATTGCTGGAATCAGAGGCTGTCCAGCATATCCCGGGTTAACCATCATTATGTGTACGAAGTCGATATCTTCCAACAGATCTTCTATCATGACAACGGGCACGGAAGGAGCAAGCGCAATACCGGTTTCCAGTCCGCGTTTTTTTAGCTGCGTCACAAGCCTTTGGGGATGATACGTCGTTTCAAAATGGAAGCAAATCCGCTCACCCGGCTGCATCTCAAACATGTCGATGAAATTCTCCGGCTTCTCCACCATCAGATGCAGGTCGATCCTTGTGTCCGAAATTCGCCTTAAAGTCTTGATATAATCCGGACCTGCAATCAGATTGGGGACGTAATGGCCGTCCATAATATCGCAGTGCAAAAAATCAACGCCGGCGGTATCAATTGCTTTTATTTCATTGATAAGGTTTGCATAGCTTGCGCACATCATCGACGGCGCCAGTTTTGTTTTCATTTTGCACTTCTCCTTACATCTTGTCATTTTCGCGTATATAATCGAGTGCGTTAGGCAATATACCCGTTGACCAGCCGCCGTCGCAAAATATCGTCTGCCCGACGATATACGTTGATTCATCCGAAACAAGATACATCGCCAAATCCGCGATTTCCTCTTCTTTTCCCCAACGTTCAACCGGAGAAATGGAAAGGATCTGAGCCTCGTTGATCGCATTCAGCGACAGACCCCGCTCCACCATCGACGTCTTTATCCAGCCCGGCGCAATGGCATTGATACGTATGTTGTACATAGCCCACTCGGCGCCAAGTATTGCGGTCATTGCATTGATGCCCGCTTTGGAAATACAGTAGGGCGCTCTTCCCACGCTCATCATGCGGCTGTTGCCCGAGGAGATGCTTACAATCCTGCCACCGCCGTTCTTTCTCATAACGCGACCGACAGCCTGCGCACAGAAAAATGCCCCTTTGATGTTGACATCCATTATGCGGTCAAAATCATCCTCGCTTAAATTCATCGAAGGGCACGGTTTTTGTATACCGGCGTTGTTGACAAGCACGTCGATCTTCCCGAATTTATCCGTGCAGTATTTTGTCATTTCGTATATCTCTTCTACATTTGTGATATCGATAACAAAATGATCCGCATTTGCTCCCATTTCACGCAATGCTTTCACAGCAGCGAGCGATCCTTTTTCCATAATGTCCGCAATAAGAATGCTTGCTCCCTCTGCTGCAAACTTCTTCGCTATAGCAAATCCGATTCCCTGAGAACCGCCCGTAACAATTGCCACCTGATCCTTTAATCTGTTCATTATTTGTGCCTCCTCAAAACTGTTGGTTATTTATTGACTGATTGCCATATATTAATAGTGCCAGAAAAATAATGCCTCTTCTTATAATGGCCTGCAATTTATGTCGCGAATGGATTCACCTTCATCGAAAGTAACAGGCACAATGATACGAGACCTTTCCATTCGTTTTTCCTTATTTGTTTTTTCTTCAATCTTATGCATGATAAGTTCGGTGATCAGCTTTCCTATCTCTCTTGCATTTTGCCGAATACATGTAATTCGCGGGCGTGCGTTTTTCGGGAGATCTAAATCGCCGTAGCTTGCAATTGATATTTCCTCTGGTATTCTATGTCCGCATTCGAGTATGGCGTTCATCGCGCCTTTTGCCATGCTGCTGTTGGATGTGAAGATCGCGGTCGGATACTTATCTTTCTCGATGTTGCACAGCAGGTCACGAACAAGATCGAAAGCCTTGTCCTCTTTAAAATCACCAGGAAGCTGCAGCTCCGGAATAACGGGAATGCCAGATTCTTTCATGGCGTCAAGATAACCTGTATATCTTTCCTTGCTTATCGTAATGTCCTGCACACCTTTCAGGAAAGCGATCCGTTTGTGCCCCTTGCTAATGATGTACTTTGTCATGTCGTAGCTTGCACGGTAGCCGTCTTCTCCTACCCAGTCAATGTCACCAACAGAACGGTCAAACAATGCAACCGGTATATTGATGGACTGCATCATTTTAAACACGGAATCATCTTTCATAACAGATGCCGCAATAATGGCATCAACCAAGGAAGAGCGAAACAGGTTCAGAATGATTTTCTCCAGCTCTTCATTGTTCTCCGTGCAGGCAAAAAGCGTCATATATCCATACTTTTTAGCTTCGAATGTGATCGATTCGGCGATGCTCATTATGACGTTGTTCTTAAGGTTCGGCAGAACAACCCCAAGCAGGTTCACTTGTTTACTTTTCAGACTGCTTGCAATAAGATTAGGCGTAAAGTTCAATGTTTTTACTGCATTCAGCACCTTTTCTTTGGTCTTATCACTCACAGGATAATTGTCCCTCAATACCCGCGACACAGTAGAAATACTGACTCCGGCCAATTTTGCAACATCTGTAATATTTGAATTCAAAATCTTCCCCCACATTCTTTTAGATTTGTCTTGCCAAATTTAGTAACTCTATTATACTATTTTTATCCATTGGTTTTAAGCTTTGATTCGCAATTCTCGGTGTTGCAATAAAAATATCCGTTGACACTTTTTCTATATCACGATCAGTAAACCCCACGCTTTTCATATCGGTCGGCAGACCGAGCCTGCTTATGAAATCCTTTAGCAGATCCGCACAGGACTCTGCCGCTTCCTCATCCGAGGCTTTTCCCAGCCTGGGTGAAAGCAGCCTTGCCACGTCCGCATATCTTTTTATGTCCGCCATATATGTATACCTGATAAAAGCGACCGACGCCATAGACAGGGAACGCCCATGCGCGATATCTGTCATGCCGCTGATCGCGTGGCTCAAGGCGTGAAGCGTCGCAGGAGTCCCGACCGTAATGGAATAGCCTGCGGTCACGTTTGCAAGATGCATGAAGCTCCTTGCTTCAATGTCGCCGGGTTCGGCATAAGCGACCGGAAGGTATTTTATCACCCATTCCATTGCCTGGCGCGAGAATATGTCTGTAAATTCCGTTGCAGATTTTGACAGATAGTTTTCCATCGCATGAAAAAAGGTATCGATGCCGACTTCGGCGGTCACGCTTTTAGGCATACTTATAGTAAGTTCGGGATCGACAATGGCCAGCTTTGGATACATGCAGGTATAGCCAAGCCCCGGCTTCTCCATCGTCTCCGGAATTGTCACGACTGCAAACATAGTCACTTCCGAACCGGTGCCCGACGTCGTTGATATGCAGATAACAGGCAGTGTTTCAGTAATGTTTTTCTTATTTGCTGTGGCCATGGGGATGTAATCCGTTATCGAACCGCCGTTCTTTGCCACCACGGCAACCGCCTTCGCGGAATCCATCGCACTTCCTCCGCCGATTCCTATAACAAAATCACAGCCTTCTTCTTTAAGCAGCTTTATGGCATCGTCGATGTTGTATGTCTTCGGGTTCGGTTCCACGTCTTTATAAACGGCCGCCTCGATACCGGCCTCTTTTAATAAACCGAGCGTCCTTGGAAGGATGTTCGTCTTAGACAATCCGGTCGTCACCACCAAGGCCTTGCTGCCATACTTAGGCGCCTCGTTTTTCAGCTCGGCAAAACTCCCCTGACCAAAGATGACCTTGGTTGGCAGATAAATATTGACAGGTTTCATGACAAATTCCCCTCCTCAGTTTGCATGCTTATCGGTTCCGTAGTATGCTTCATGCAATATGCGTATCATATCATCTTTATCGGGTCTGACACAGTTCAAAATGGTAAGGCCATCCTGCAGCGAATCGTTCGCCATCTCTTCTAGCTTTTCCTCAAACAGTCTGTCATCATTCATTGCCTTCTGCATCGTATCCGGGATCGAAAGCATTTTTCCTAACCTTTGTACTATGGCAGAAAGATCATCCTCGCCCAGCGCCTTTGCCACTGTTGAATATTTCTCTCTGGCTATCTTATGCGAGCTGTTGAACCTTATGACAATCGGCAGAAGAATCGCGTTGATAAGCCCGTGCGGCAGATTGACCTTTGCGCCGATTGCATGAGCGATGCCATGCGAAAGTCCAAGCGACGCCGCGCTGAAGGCCAGTCCGCCCATTGTCGAGCAGAGCATCATCCTTTCCCTGCTTTCCAAATTCTCTCCGTTATCATAAGCTTTCGGCAGCCATCTGACAACTTCCAAAGCGCCCGAATAAGCGATCGCGTCAGATATCATATTTGCCTTTGGGGAAACGAGCGACTCCAGATGATGCGTTAACGCGTCTATGCCTGTTTCCGCCGTCAGCACTTTAGGCAGTGAAAGCGTAATCTCAGGATCTAGTATCGCGATATTCGGCACCATCATGAGATTCCTTATGGGCACTTTCCGATGATCCCTGCTGTCTGTAATAACGCCCGATTTACTGACCTCACTTCCCGAGCCGCTGGTCGTTGGAATACATACAAACACTGCATTGCCGCCCAAGGATAGATTGTCCATATTTTCTATTACACTCTCGAATGTCTTTAATTGCGGGTTTTCATATAAAACCCACATCACTTTTGCAGCGTCCATAACGGTTCCGCCCCCTGCCGCAACCACGATGTCGGCGTGAAGCTCTTTAAGAAAATCCGCGCCATCCTGAACGTCTTCAAATGACGGGTTGAGACGGAACTTTAAATAGCCTTCGCTTTCTATTCCGGCAGAGTCAAGGAGCGATATGATTCTTTCATAATATCCGTTTTTTACGATTGAATTCGTGGAGAACACCGCAGCTCTTTTTCCATGTAGCTGTTTTAAATACTCTATGCTGCCGCATCCCTGAACGATGCGCTCCCCACCCAAACGTATTGGTGCAGTTGTCATGATTCATTCCTACCAAATATATTATTGTACTATCAGCACGATCCCCATCACGACCATAAATGCGTAAAGTATCCTGCTGAATTTTTCCTTGTCAACTTTTTTAATATTCAGATGCCTACCAGGCACCCAATCAGTACCGGAACCAGCGATACAATAACCGCACCCAGAACAGTGGGCGTATAGCTTCCGGCGGACGCATGCATCACCATACCGATGACTGTTCCCACCGCATATGTCAACTGAATCGTTGCAAGATACTCATATATATCTTCGGTGGAATTGATCAGGTATATAGAGATCGGCGGGCCTCCTATGCCGAACAATCCGGACAGCACTCCGCTCGCACCTCCCAACCCCAGCCCTTTCACGAATGTTGCTTTAAACTGCCATCTGTTCTTGAATTTCAGAAACAAGTCAAAAATCACAAAGTCCATTCTGCACCTTCTGTCAGCCCGCGAATCCTCCTTTTATAGCGGCATTCGCGGTGTGCCTGCATATATCAGTATTATTACACCATCACAGAGCCTGCTGAACTAGCACAATCCCTATTTGGCTTCCTTGAAATAATCAAGCGCATGAGGCAGTATTCCTGTGCTCCAGCCGCCGTCGGCAAAAACCGTCTGACCGATGATATAAGACGCGTCATCACTGGCCAGAAAACAAACAACGTTTGCTATTTCTTCCTCTTTGCCCCACCGCTGTACCGGCGAAATCGATAATACCTGCTCCTCATTCAGCAGCCCCACCTTCAACGCATGGGATGGTATCGCCGTTTTGATCCATCCCGGCGCTACAGCATTCACGCGTATGCCCTGTATCGCCCATTCCGCTGCGAGTATGCTGGTCATGGCATTGATTCCCGCCTTTGCTATGCAGTATGGTGCTCTTCCGATATTCATCATGCGGCTGTTGCCCGAAGAGATATTTACGATTTTCCCACTTTTCTGCCGCATCATCACCTTGGCCGCCTCTACCGAACAGAAAAAAGGCGTCCTTAGATCAACATCCAGTATCCAGTCAAAGGTTTCCTCCGTCATTTCCACCGCCGGCATAAGCCTGTTGACTCCCGCGTTATTGACTAGTATATCCAGGCGTCCGTATGTGTAGACTGTATATTGTATCAATTTTCTGATATTTTCGATTTCCCGCAGGTCGGATACGAATGTCGTTATTTCGCATCCATTTCCCCTGATTCTATCGGCGGTCTGTTTCGCTTCGTCCTCTAAAATATCCGAAAGTACAACACTTGCACCTTCCAGTGCAAATTTCTCGCACATTTTTTCACCCAGACCACGCGCACCACCTGTCACGATAGCAACCTGTCCCTCAAACCGTTTCATTATTTTCAACCCTCCACTATGGTATTATTCCTTGCTGATCACCCAACCGGTCGATTACCACCATTTAATCAGCTCAGTAACATATTTGCGGATCTCAACGAATTTTGGATCCGTAAAATCACGCGGCCTTGGCAGATCCACAACAACCTCTTTCTTTATAGTGGAAGGCTTATTGCTGAGTATCAGTATTCTTTCCGCGAGATACACCGCTTCTTCGATGTTGTGCGTGATGAATATGACCGTGCTTCCGAATTCCTTCCACAGCTTGATGACTTCGTCTTCCAGGTAATAGCGCATCTTGATGTCCATTTGCCCGTATGGTTCATCCATCAACAAAAGATCGGGATACATCGCGAATGAACGGCCAATGATTATACGCTGTTCACTGCTGACTGAAAGCTGATGCGGATAGCTTTTTCTGAATTGCTCTAATCCTAAAAGCTTGATTATTCTTTCAACTCTCGTTTTGATAACATCCTTTGGAATATTTTTGATTTTTAGACCAAACTCGAGGTTCTGCTCTACAGTCAGCCACGGAAACGCAGAAGGTTCCTGGAATGCGAAAGATATATTATGAATCTTTGGATCCGCAGGCTCATCATTGATATACAATTCCCCGGATGTAGGCGGGATCAATTTTGTAAGAAGATTTAAAAAGGTTGTCTTACCACATCCCGTAGGTCCAACCACGCATAAGAATTCACCTTTCTTAACATCGAAAGATATATTGTCCAAAACATGCAAATCTCCGAAATATTTGGTAAGATTTCTGACTTTAATTTTTACATCATCATTTGGCATAGTGTTACTCCTCAAAAGCTTATTTTATAAAGCCAGGTCTGTATTGTTAGATATCATTTTCCTCAGTCTCAGGAATTCCGGATCAATCATATCTCTTGGCCTTTTTAAATCTATATCGTAAATTTCTTTTACTCGTGCCGGGCATTCGGTAAAAAGTATGATCCTATCTCCAAGATATAACGCCTCTTCAATATTATTCGTGACGAATATTATCGTACGCTTTTCATGCTCCGAGATACGCGAAATCTCATTTTGCATATTATATCTTGTCTGCGCATCCAATTGCCCAAACGGCTCATCCATTATCAGTATTTCCGGATCGTTCGTATATGCCCTCGCAATTCCCACACGCTGTTTCATACCGCCAGAAAGCTGATGCGGATAACTGTTTTCAAACCCCTTTAACCCAACAAGGTCGATAAAGTACTCTGCCCTTTCCCTTCGTGTTTTCACGTTGATACCACTAAGCTTCGGGCCGATTTCCACATTTTCAATGACAGTTTTCCATGGCATAAGCCCCAGCTTCTGAAATACCATGCCTATCTTCGGGTTTGGCTTGGTTATTTTTTCACCATCAAGATATACGCTGCCTTCATCCGGAGGCATCAGACCTGAAACTATATTCAACAGTACCGTTTTCCCGCAATGCCCCGGCCCCAAAAGCACCAGGAATTCGTTGTCTTTCACCTCTAACGAAACTTTATCTACAACATGATGCGGTTCGATTTTTTTCTGGTAAAATGTCTTAGAGACATCTTTAACTATTAATCTTGTTCCAGCTTTTTGTTCCATGGACATAACAACCTCTCAATAAATTCTGTAATGATTGCAAGCAGGGCGCCAACGATACCAATGGCAAGCATGCCAACAAGAATCAATGGAACATCGAAATAATCCATACCCCGCGTAATAAGAAAACCCAAACCTGCTTTTGAAGCGATCATTTCTGCCGCTAGCACCGTCATCCATCCACTGCTTGTTGCATTGCGGATACCTGCAAAGATCGGGGGCAATGCAGACGGTATCGCGACTTCAAACAACAGCTGCCTGTTGGATGCGTTAAACATTCTTGCGACATCCAGATGCAGCGGCATTACCAATCTGATACCCGTATAAGTATTGACAACAATTGGCATAAACGTACCGATGAAAACGATCAATATTTTAGGAAATTCACCGATGCCAAACCACATGATGATTATTGGCAGCCATGCAATAGGCGGAATCGGCCTTATCAGTTCAAAGAGCGTTCCAAATATCGCTTTGAATGTCTTGCTCCAGCCGATCATAACTCCCACGGTAACTCCAAGAACAGTGGCACATGCCAGCGCAATAAAAACACGTTGTAGGCTTGCCCATACGTGCCCGAAGAGGTTCATTTTGTTAACTGGCTTTACAAAGAGCTGTATAAGCCTTTCCCATGTACTTGCCGGTGACGGAACCAGATCCGGATTGATATTGGAAGCATAAAACCAAAGCAAAAACAAACATGTAATAGAAACAAATGGCAATAAGCTATTCAATATTTTCTTAATTGGACGTCTTTTTTGATCATATGCAGCAGTTTTTTTCATTACAACGTCCTCCATCTTACAACAACATTTTCAATCTTTGTAAAAATCCAGGTAAATATGAAACCAAGGATACCGATAGTAAGCATACCGAGTATGATAACATCCGGCCGTACAAACTGCCTTCCCATCATTATCATATAACCAAGCCCTGCATTCGCCGCAAGAAGTTCTGCAGCAACCAGCGTTCCCCAGGAATTCCCAAGAGCAATACGTATGCCGGCAAACGCCATAGGCATCGAAGAAGGCACACCTACTGTTCTAAATATTTTAAAATTGGATGCGCCAAATGTTTTGGCTACGCTGACATGCACCTGGCTTGTCAATTTGATACCGGTATATGAATTGATGACACAAGGCACGAATGCCGAGAAAAATATGATCATTGCTTTTGCACCCAATCCAATACCTACCCAGAGTATAGTAAGCGGAATCCATGCAATTGGCGGTATAGGCCGTATGATTTCAAACAGAGGACGAATAAACCGATCCAATGGCTTATACCAACCCATTAACATACCTAGAGGCGTCCCTATTATGATGGCTGAAAAAAAACCTGTCAATGATACTTTCAAGCTGACAGCAATATTTGTAAAGATGGTAGCCCCGTCAGGCGCTGTACTATAAAATTTCTCAAAAAAAGTTACTAAAACTTGTGTTGGCGCTGCTATTGTACGAGTAGATAGGACACCAAATATTACAAGCAACTGCCATATTAAAAGAAAGGTTAAAACGCTGATTACCGATAAAATCATATACTTAAGATCACCCATGCGTCTTCCTTTTTTCAACAAATTGTTATTGTTCATATCTTTAACCTCATTTGTTTACTTTGTTGGGTATTTTGGTGGCCGGGTCGGCCGGCCACCAAATCTCAGGCTGTGCTAGCTTACTTATGTTTTAAATCATAGAGTTTATTTACAACATCTGGAATATGTGTTTTGTTAAGCAGCTTGCCGACTGAATCGGGTTTGTAGTTACCGCAGGATATGAAGAACTTAAGCACGTCATAATCCATGAACTCAAGTTCGGACATCTTTCCGTCTTCCGTATCCACCGTTTTATTAAATGTATCATATGTCTCTTCCAGGGTGAAGTACGGAGACTCTTTGATCATAGATATGATATCTTCCGGCGTAGCCATAATACCATTTGCTTCGTCCCACTCTAGATATTTTTCAACGAAAAATGACAGGTTCTCCTGATTCAGTGTACCGTTGTCGTCATATAGCCAGTCAATGACTGCATAGTACATCTCTACCCACTTGTCAATGGCAGCGCGCTTTACTTCGTCCGCATAGGATTTGGCGTTTGCGGTTAAAACAGTTATCATATTGGCACCAACATCAGCGGCTTTTATAACAGGTGTATATTTCTCATTGATTTTCTTGCTGAAAACGAAGTTGCTCCACAAACCGCCGGCTTCACCCTTGCCTGCCAATAATGCCGTGTTGACGCTGGGAACATCCATATGGGTCATTTTCACATCATTCGTCGTCAGGCCAAGCTTGTCGAGACCTTTCGCAAGCGCATAGTGCATTGTTGTTCCTGTTGGCAGATAAACCTCTGTGCCTTTCCAGGCTTCGGCTGTACCGTAGAGCTCAGGGGAGTCTTTCGTTACCTTTCCTGCTTTAACGATATCAGAATCATTCGAGGCAAAAATCCATATGCAGTTATCGCGCGTTGCTGCACCCAGCACAAGCGCGCCATAGCCTACTGAACCGGCAAGCGTACCACCGACGCCGTATGTGCCGCAATCCCAACCATTGGAGCTAACCGCTTCAACCATTACAGGACCATTGCCGAAAATGTTGAACTTCGGTGTAATTCCGACCTTATCATATCCACCGATTTGATCAATAAAATAGCAGACAAACCCGTGTTGCGAGTCGCTCAGCAATCCGAAGTTGAGATCCGTCGGTTTAGCTAGCGGTTCAATACCTTTGAATATCTGATCTGCCAAAGATTCTTTACCTGAATCTGACTTCTCCTTGTCCGTTGACGTGTCTTTGCTATCATTGCTGGTTTGGGACGACGTTTCATTCGTCGCAGCTTTACTATCCGTTGTGTCCCCCTGTCCACATGCACTAAATAACGCAACAATCATAAACATTACTACCACAAGACTGACAATTTTTTTCATAATTATTCCTCCTCGTATAATTGATTTATACACAACCGGTTAACCGGTTCGTGCCTTTAATCATTTACCAGAGTTTAAC
>QZIJ01000124.1 GCA_003598975.1 Anaerolineaceae bacterium
GTGCCCTCGCCGGCCAACCCGCCGTCGGGTTGCCGTTTCCGCACGCGTTGTCCCATCGCCGAAGCGATCTGCGCCGAATCCCGTCCTGATTTCCGCGAGGTAACACCAGGTCACTTTGTGGCCTGTCATTTGGTGAAATAGTGTCACACCCTTGAAAGGAGGTGATGCCTGATCAGGAAAATCCCGCACACGACGTTATGCAAGTTGTTCGTACTGTCGAATCCTATTTGTAATACGCGAGGAGAAGAAAATGCGTAAACTGTTTGTTGTTCTAAGCCTGCTGGTCATCGCCAGCATGGCGCTTGCGGCCTGCGGCCCGACCGTTGAGCCGACAACTGTAGTGGAACCCGGTGGCGTTGAACCCACCACGCCTCCCGAAGTTGTTGAACCCACCGAAGAGATGGGCTTCCATGCCGCTGACACGACGACCTTCGTGATCGCCGAGTCTGAGGTCGGTATCGACACCCTCGATCCCGCGCTCGCCTACGACACCGCTTCTGGTGAAATCATCCAGAACGTGTACAACACGCTGGTCTTCTATGATGGCGATGCCACGGACAAATTCGTCCCGATGCTGGCCGAATCTTGGGAAACCTCCGCGGACAGCACCGTCTGGACCTTCAAGATTCGCTCTGGTGTGAAATTCCACCAGGGTGGCGATCTGACCCCGTCGGATGTTGCCTACTCCTTCCAGCGCGGCCTCTTGCAGGGCGGTTACTCCTCCCCGCAGTGGCTGCTGGCCGAGCCCTTCTTCGGCGTTGGTATGGATGACATCACCGCTATCGTGGATGACTTTGCCTCCGCTGACGACCGCGACACCCTGATCACCAACGACCCGGCTGTCCTCGTGGCCGCCTGCGAACGTGTTCAGGCCGCGATCGTGGCTGATGATGCCGCTGGCACCGTCACTATGACCCTCGCCCAGCCGTGGGGACCTTTCCTCGCCACCATCGCCCAATCCTGGGGCTCCGTGATGGACAAGGAATGGGTTGTTGAGAACGGTGGTTGGGACGGAACCTGCGATACCTGGCAGAACTACTACGGCATGGCCTCCGCTGACGATCCCTTCAGCACCATTGCCAATGGCACCGGGCCCTTCATCCTTGAGAAATTCGCCAACGGCGAAGAGATCATCCTCGCCCGCAACGAAGATTACTGGGCTGGCCCCGCCAAACTCGAGCGTGTCATCCTCAAGCAGGTCCCCGAGTGGGGCACTCGCTTCTCGATGATGCAGGCTGGTGATGCCGATCTGGCCACCGTGCCTTCCGCCAACCGCTCCCAGATGGACGAACTCGTCGGCGCGTTCCAGGTTTACGATCCTGAAACCAATGCCTACGGCCCCATTATGGAAGTCTGCGGTTACGATCCCGATGCGCTGGGCGCGGCGAAGTTCACCGCCTGCGCTGAAGGCGAAACCGGCAATGGCGGCGCGTTCCTGGCCCGCCTTGGCCGCCCCGGCATCAGCATGGACGTTCTGCTGTACAACTGGAACATTGCCACCTCCGAGGAAAGCCCGAACCCCTACATTGGATCCGGCAAACTCGATGGCAACGGCATCCCGTCTGACTTCTTCAGCGATGTCCACATCCGCAAGGCGTTCTCGTACTCCTTCGACTTCGACACCCTGATCTCTGACGTCTTCAGCGGCGAAGCCTCCCAGTCCATCCAGTTGACCCTGCCCGGCATGCCCGGCTTCTTCCTGGATACCCCGCACTACAACTTCGACCTCGAGAAGGCCGCTGAGGAATTCAAGCTGGCCGACCTCGACAAAGATGGCATCCCCGCTGGCGAGGATCCCGAGGGCGATGTTTGGACCACCGGTTTCCGCGTCCAGATGTCCTTCAACCAGGGCAACGCCACCCGCCAGACCATTGCCGAAATCCTGGCTGGCAGCCTCTCCGAGATCAACGAGTTGTTCGTGGTCGAGACCCTCGGCCTGCCGTGGCCCGCTTACCTGCGTGCCCAGCGCGCCGGGCAGATCCCGATCATGACCGGTGGCTGGCTCGAAGACATCCACGACCCGCACAACTGGTACCAGCCGTACACCACCGGTACCTATGGTGGTCGCCAGGCCTTGCCCGCCGATGTCAAAGCCCAGTTCAAGGATATCCTTGATCGCGGCGTTGCCGAACTCGATCCTGCCAAGCGTGCGGAGATCTACAAGGAAGCCAACCAGTTGTACTATGATCTGGCTGTTGCTCTCCCGCTGTACGTGGCCACCAGCCACGGCTTCCAGCAGCGCTGGGTCGAGGGCGTCATCCTCAACCCGATCTTCCCCGGCCTCTACTACTACACCATCTACAAGAACTAGCCGGTCGTAAGATTCGCAATACCCCGGGGGCCTGGAAACAGGCCCCCGGACTTCCCCCGTCATTTTGTTTTGCCGAGTGAAAATGATCTGAGCATCGTTCTTACTCTGGAAGACAAAATTTCTCCCCTCAGGAAAAGAGGTTGTTGCCATGGTCAATTACATCATCCGTCGCCTTTTGTTGATGCCTGTTCTGCTCTTTGGCGTGACTGTCCTCATCTTCATCATGGTCAGTTTCCTGCAACCGGTGGAGCGACTGGCCCTGTACATGCGAGATTTCCCGAAGAATGAGGCTGCCATACCGGCTCTCATTAGTAAATACGATCTGGATAAGCCGATTTACGTGCAGTATTGGAACTGGCTGGTCGGTAAAACGGACAAGGCCACGGGAGTTCGCGCGGGAGGCATTCTCTTTGGCGATTTCGGATATTCCCGTTCCGCGTCGCAACCGGTTGTGGAGTTGATCAAGCGTCGCTTCCCGGCCACGCTCGACCTGACACTTTGGGCCATCGCACCGGTGATTCTGGTGGGCATCTGGCTGGGGGTACAAGCGGCGGTGCATCACAATGGGTTTGTGGACCAGGCGGCGCGCGTTTTCAGCATTGTTGGCACTTCCTTCCCAACCTTTGTGATCGGCCTGCTTTTACTGATGTTCTTCTATGCCAACCTGCATTGGTTCTCGCCAGGTCGTCTCTCAGACGACCTTACCCGCGTCTACGAGTCGGCAGCCTTTAATCATTACACCAGCCTGCTGACCATAGACGCCCTGTTGAACGGGCGCTTCGACATGTTCATTGACGCCCTGCGCCACATGGTTCTGCCCATTCTTACACTTTCCTACATCAGTTGGGCTACCTTCCTGCGCGTGACGCGCGGCTCCATGCTCGAGACCCTGCGCATGGAATACGTCACCACAGCACGTGCCAAGGGACTGACCGAACACGATGTCATTCATAAACACGCCAAGCCCAACGCCATGCTTCCGGTCATCACGCTGGCCGGGTTCAGCGTGGTCGGTTTGCTGGGCGGCGCGGTCATCACAGAGACGGTGTTCAACTATCCCGGCATCGGCTCGGCTTCGGTACGCGCCGCCACCAGCCTGGACGTGGTCGCCATGCTCGGATTCGCCATGTTCATCGGTTTGATCCTGGTGGTGGCGGTCCTCGTGATTGACATTCTCTACGCCTTCATTGACCCGCGCGTCCGCCTTTCGTAAAGGAGATTCTCATGGCGCAAACCGTTCCTTCCGGCGATAACAGCCTGCTACGCGATACCATCTCCACACGAAAGATCAGCCGACTCGAGCGTTTCCTCGGCCCGGAAAACTATCGCATCATGCAGGGCATGATGAAGACTCCAGCCTCCATCGCTGGTTTCTCCCTTGTGTTCTTCTTTGTACTCATTGCGGTCTTTGCCCAGCAGATCATTCCCTCGGTGGGCAGGGATCCATACGCCATCCCGCGCGACGGCTTCAAATCCGACCCGCGGCCGATGGGCACGGAATGGAATCGCAACGTTCCCGACATCCCCTTCTGGTACAAGGCCGTGACTGGAAAAGAAGAATGGGTGCATCTGCTTGGCACATCCGAAGGCCAGTACGACATTTTCTACGGCATCATTTGGGGGACGCGCACGGCTTTCTATGCCAGCATCGTGGTGACCCTGTCCACATTGTTGATTGGCGTCATCTATGGCTCCATCGCGGCTTACTACGGCGGAATCGTGGACATGGTCCTGATGCGTATCGTGGATGTCATCTCCATCCTTCCCGGCATTCTTGCCGCCCTCATCCTCGCCGCCATCCTGACACCGTTGATAGGAAAAAGTACCATCCCGGTCATGGTGGCGTTAATCGCCTTCGGCTGGACGGGTTACTCGCGCTTCATCCGCGCCGATATTCTCTCGGTGCGCGAACGTGACTATGTGCTGGCCGCGCGCGTCATTGGCGTGAAAGACAGCCGCATCCTCTTCGCACACATCCTGCCGAACGCCATCTTCCCCACCCTCATTCTCGCCTCCATGGCCATCGGTGACGTGGTGCTCAGTTTCGCCGCGCTCTCCTTCCTCGGCGTTGGCGTGGAGATCGGGTATGCCGACTGGGGTCAACTGCTCTCCTTCGCCCGCAACTGGATCACCAGCCTCAACACCTACTGGTACATCATCACCTGGCCCGGCCTGACCCTCGTGCTCTTTGTGATGGGCTGGAACCTGATCGGTGACGCCCTGCGCGACGTGCTCGACCCGCGCATGCGCGGCAAGACCTAAATCGTGCCGGCAAAAATACTCGCCCGAATCTTTTTGATGTCCCTCGGAATAGCCCTGCTCCTTGCAGGGCTATTCTTCAGCGCCAGCCTCGCCTCCTCCACTCCGCAGGTGGTCGCCACCCTCATGCCATCCCCTGTGGGGACGCGCGACCGCCTCGCCCAGCCGACCCTGCCCGCTTCTCCCTCGCAAGCGGACCACGGCGCACAAGTCTACTGGCTTTCCTGCCTGCCCTGTCACGGCGATCTCGGGCAGGGCCTCACCGACGAGTTCCGCGCGGCCTACCCTCCCGAAGACCGCAATTGCTGGGAGTCGGGTTGTCATGGCGAGCGCCCCTACGAAAACGGCTTCAAACTTCCCGCCAGCATCCCCGCGGTGGTGGGCGCGGATGCCCTGCAAAAATTTTCCAACGCGGCGGTTTTGCAGGCATACATCAAAGCGGCCATGCCGTTTTGGAGGCCCGGCAGTTTGACGGATGACGAGGCCTGGGCGGTGACGGCCTTCCTCCTGCGCGAGAATGGACTGCGCGAGGACCGGGAGGAGTTGAACGCCTCCAACGCGGACTTGGTGCGGGTCCGCGTGACCGAAGCGGAATCCACGCTCGAGCCGCCTCCCGACACGCGTCCACACGCGGGATGGTTGATCGCCGCGGGAGTCGCGATCCCGCTTGTCATCCTGTGGTGGATGCGTCGTTCTCGAAAATCCAGCGCGTGAAATCGCGTATTTCTTGACGTACCCCCCTGCTTATGCTACCATTCCCGCACCATTTGCGTTTTCAAGAATGTGAATCATTCTGGGAGAAAGCCCGTGCCAAATAAAACCAATGCGCCCTTGCTCGAAGTAAAGAATCTCAAGACCTATTTCTACACCGAAGATGGTGTGGTCAAGGCAGTGGACGGGGTGGACTTCCACGTGTATCCCGGCGAGGTGCTGGGGCTGGTGGGAGAATCAGGATGCGGCAAAAGCGTCACATCGCTTTCGATCATGCGCCTGATCGGTGTACCAGGCAGGATCGTCGAAGGCGAAATGCTCTTCGATGGGAAGGACCTGGCAAAAGCCTCCGAGCAGGAAATGATGCAGGTGCGCGGCAATCGCATTTCCATGATCTTCCAACAGCCGCAGTCCGCGCTCAACCCGGTTTTTCGGGCGGGTGATCAGATTTCGGAAGTGCTGAACATTCATCAGAATCTAAATATGGAAGAGGGCAGACTGCGCGCCATCGAAATGCTGAAAATGGTCGGCATCCCCGAGCCGGAGCGCCGCGCCCAATCCTATCCCCATGAACTTTCGGGCGGCATGGCCCAGCGCGTGATGATCGCCATGGCATTGGCCTGTCAGCCCGATTTGCTGATCGCGGATGAACCCACCACCGCGCTGGATGTGACCATTCAGGCACAGATCCTCGACCTGATGCGCGACCTGCGAACGAAGATGGGTTCGGCAGTCATTCTTATCACCCACGATCTGGGGGTGATCGCCGAAATGGCACACCGCGTGGCGGTGATGTATGCGGGTGAGATTGTGGAGGAATCGCCTGTCGCGAGCCTGTTCGATCATCCGCACCACCCGTACACGATTGGCTTGATCGGGTCGGTGCCGGTGCTTGGGGAGGTGAGAGACGAGTTGGATGTGATTCCCGGCTCGGTCCCGAACCTGGTGAACCTGCCGCCCGGCTGTCGTTTTGCCCCGCGCTGTCAGGCCCGCCTGGAACATAACCTGTCGGTATGCACCGAGAATCGCCCGCCCTTGACGGATGTCTCTGCCAACCATAAAGTGCGTTGCTGGCTGTACACCGATTCCGATCAGCACACGGCCCCGCTTAAAAACGGACAACCCTACTCGAAGAAACAAGCGTGACATCATGGAACCCAAGATGCAGACAACTCAAAAATCCGACCTGGTGGTAGTGAAGGACCTGGTGAAATATTTTCCCGTGCGCGGCGGACTTTTCCAGCGGACGGTAGCGCAGGTGCAGGCTGTGGACAAGGTGAGTTTCACCGTCAAAAACGGCGAGACGCTCGGGCTGGTGGGCGAATCGGGATGTGGCAAGACCACGGTCGGCCGTTCCATCCTGCGGTTGGTCGAGCCGACCTCCGGACAGGTGACGTTCAATGGCGAGGATGTCCTAGCCATGCGGGCAGGCTCGCTCAAGGCCCTGCGCCGCGACATGCAAATTATCTTTCAGGACCCATACGCTTCTTTGAATCCGCGCATGCCCATCGGCGAATCGGTGATGGAGGGACTCAATATCCACGGGATTGGCCAGTCCAGGGATCGCTGGGATGTCGCGATTCAGATGCTGAAAAAAGTTGGGCTGGAAGAGTATCACGCCCGTCGCTATCCGCACGAATTCTCCGGTGGACAGCGCCAGCGCATCGGCATTGCACGCGCCCTGGCTCTGCAACCCAAGTTCATCGTCTGCGACGAGCCAGTCTCCGCGTTGGATGTGTCCATTCAATCGCAGGTGCTCAATATTCTCAAGGAACTCCAGCGGGAGTTCGGCCTCACGTACCTGTTCATCGCCCACAACCTGAGTGTGGTGGAACATATCTCCGACCGTGTGGGCGTGATGTATCTTGGCAAGATGGTGGAACTTGCCAATCGTGATGATCTGTATCGCGAGCCGTTGCATCCCTACACCAAGGCGTTGATGTCTGCCATTCCTATCCCGCACCCGAATGTGAAACGCGAGCGGACGATCCTCAAGGGCGACGTGCCCAGCCCGCTCAACCCGCCCAAGGGATGCCGCTTCCACACGCGCTGTCCCATCGCAGTGGAAAAGTGTTCGCAAGAGGAGCCAGAATTCCGCGAGGCGCGTCCCGGTCACTGGACGGCCTGCTGGCTCGTGGATTAATTTCGCCGCTTGTTGGAAAGATAATATTAGGATAGGATTCGAGGCGCGCACCCCGAATCCTTTTTTATTCAGGAGACCGCCATGCCCGCGAGGAAGAACCTTTCGCAAAAAATCGTTGTTCTGATCCTTCTACTTTCATTCGTCATTTCCGCCTGCCAGCCGGGAGCGGAGGAGACGACCGAGCCGGCCGTTTCATCCACCTGGACACCCAACCCTGCCTTCACTCCCACACCGTCGCCGGCGCGCATTCTTAACGTCTGTCTGGGTGAGGCCCCGAATACGTTGTACCCGCTTGGGGTCCCGAATGCCGCGGCGCGCAGTGTGCTGGCCGCCATCTATGACGGTCCCTTCGACGTTGTCGGGTATGAGTATCAGGCCGTCATCCTTGAGAAAGTTCCCAGCCGCGCAGATGGGAGCGCCCAGGTCAATTCGATCACGGTCTCCGAGGGGGATACGGTGCTGGACGCGGACGGGAATCTCACCCTTCTCGAAACGGGAACCCGCGTCCGTCCCGCGGGATGCCGAAGCGGCGACTGCGCCATCGTGTTTGACGGCAAGTCTCCCATCTCAATGGATCAGATGTTCGTCGAGTTCAAGATGAAACCCGGCCTGCTCTGGTCGGACGGGACGCCGGTCACCGCCGACGATTCGGTCTACGCGTACATCCTTGCGAGGGACGATGAGACGCCCGGCTCGAAATTTATCTTCGACCGCACCCAATCCTACGAAGCCGCGGACGAGACCACGATCCAGTGGTGGGGGATGCCCGGGTTTGTGGACCCCACCTTTTACACCAATTTCTGGATGCCCCTGCCGCAACGCATCTGGGATCAATTCTCCGCGGCCGAATTGCAGACCGCCGACCTTTCTTCGCGCGCGCCCATGGGCTTTGGTCCGTATGCGATGAAGGAATGGAACGGCGATACCTTGCACCTGGTGAAGAACCCCTATTATTTTCGCTCTGCCGAGGGACTGCCGAAATTCGACGAGTTGATCTTTCGCGTTGTCCCGAATGCAGACGCGGCCATGAGCGCCCTGATCGAAGGCCGCTGTGACCTGATCGATTCCACGGTGACGCTCGACGCGCATGTGAGCCTCCTGCGCGAGATGGACAACAAGGGACAGTTACAGGTTTATTTTGGAGAAACGCCCACCATCGAGTGGCTGACCTTTGGAATCACCCCCGCGGCCTACGATAACGGTTACACCGCCGGTTTGGATCGTCCCGATTTCTTTGGCGATGCCCGCACGCGCCAGGCAGTTGCATATTGCCTCGACCGTCAAAAGGTGGTGGAGAACGTTCTTTACAACCTCGTCCCTGTGCCTGATACGTATATTTCCGCCGCGCATCCGTTGCACACCACGGAAGTGAAAGCCTATTCCTATGACCCCGCGGCTGGAATGCAACTGCTCGATAACATTGGCTGGCGCGACCACGACAACGATCCGTTTACCCCGCGTCACGCGCAGGGTGTGGACCGCGTCCAGAACGGGACCGAACTGACTCTCACCTACCTTACCACCCAGGCAGCCCAGCGTCGTCAGGTGGCCGACATCCTCTCCCAATCCCTACGGGAGTGTGGCATTGGCGTCAACGTGATGCATGTCTCACAACTGGATTTCTACGCCGAGGGACCCGGCGGCCCGCTTTTTGGCCGCAATTTTGACGTGGCTGTGTATGCCATGGCAACCCTCTCCGCCCAGCCGCCCTGCCTGCGCTTCACCATTCCCGAAATCCCCACCGCCGAGAACAACTGGGTCGGCACCAATCTGGGCGGTTACAGGAACCCCTCCTTTGATGCCGCCTGCACCACGGCGCGCCTTTCTCTGCCCGATGAAGCGGCCTACGTGGAAAACTTCCACCTCACCCAGACCCTCTTCGCACAGGAAATGCCCGCCATTCCGCTCTACAACCGCATCGAGACCGCCGCCGCCCGCTTCGACTTCTGCAACTTCAGCCTCGACCCGACTGCCGCCAGCGACCTCTACGCCATCGAGACGTTCGACTACGGCGCGGCTTGCCTGCCCTGACGTTCCTCCGCCTCCTCTTCAACCTTTGAGCGGGTCGCGGTTATCCTGACTCCGACCAGGCTCCCCGGTTTCTTCGCGGGGAGCCTGGTTTGCCTTATTCTTTGTTATGAAAGTACCATCTTTACGGCTGGCAATTAAGAGTACAATGCCTTTACCAAAATCCACCAATGGCAGGAAAAATCAACAGCAACCATGTTTGAATCCCCGCGGTTGAATGCCACACTCAATAATATCCTCCAGGTGATCGTCACCATTTACCAGGGGACGGCCATCCTGGTATTTGTTTTTGCATTGTTTCTGGCAAGCCGATGGCTCAAAACGCCGTTTCTGGGCGCCTTCTTCGAGCAGACCATGCTCAAAAATACGGCGGGTCCCAGCCAGCCATCGCCAGCATGGGAATTATACGACCAGATCGAATTTGGCGACCAGTTGATAGCCGTCAATGGAGTCCCGGTGCGGACGTTCACAGATGTAGAATCTGCCCTGAACGGAAGCACGCCGGGCACCATCCCGACCGAGGTGGGATTTTCCGCGGGGGAGGTAATCCCCGTCACCGTCCGGTCTGAATCGGGCGAGGAAAGAACCCTTGATGTCACGCTGGGAATCTTCCCGATGTCCGACCGCGTCGGTTACATCGTCATTCCCGTCATCCTCAGTGGACTCTTCCTGATGATCAGCCTGTGGATTTTCGGCCTGCGCCGCGGCGAATCGGCGGGACGCGCCTTTTCGCTTTTCGCCTCCTCGCTTGCCATTGTGATCGGCACATTATTCGACCTGTTCACCACCCACGGCTTTCCTCACCTGTGGACACTCTCGGTAGCGATTCTCGGCGGTTCGATGGTGGACATGGCCATGACCTTCCCGCAGGAGTTTCGTCCCGCCATCCGCCGTCCATATGTGCGCTGGATCGGGTACGGGATTGGCCTGCTCCTGACGGGATATGCATACACCAAACTGCTGGACTTTCAAAATCCTTCGGCTTACATTGGGGCCTGGCAATGGCTGTATTTGTTTGTGGCCGTTGCCGGGTTGATCTATTTCGGTTTCATGATCTATTACGTTTTCTTTTCGCCCTCGCCGGTGGTGAAGTCCCAGGCGCGCACCATCCTGTTCGGCGCGGTGGTGGGATTTAGCGCGATGATCGTGTGGCTGGTGAACTCTGCCCTGGGCCTGTTCGAGTTTCAGTTTTCGATCCAGTGGCTTTTTACGCCCATGGTTGTTTTCCCGGCGGCCATCGGATATACCATCCTGCGCTTCCGCCTGATCCAAACCGACACGTGGATGCGCCAATCCCTCATCTACGCTTTGTTGTCCGTCTTTGTGGTGGGCGGGGTCGGACTGATCGTCACAGGGTTGACGCTGATCTTTAAAGGATTCCAGCCATTCAGTAATACATGGATGGTGATCGGGCTGGCATTTCTCATCGCGGTTCTGCTCAATCCACTGCACAACCGCCTGCAAGGTGTGGTGGATAATGCCTTCTTCCGCGGTCAGCGCGCCTACTTAAAAAGCCAGCAGGATTTCACTCACAGGCTGGCCAATGTTGTCGATCAGTTAGGCGTCAGCCAGGCGCTGCGCGAGAGTGTGATGAATACGCTCGCGCCAGACCGCGCCCACATCTATATTTATGAAAGCCTGAACGACCAATACGCGGCCATGCCGGGCGCTGATAACAATCCCACCAGCGATATCCGTTTCGCCTCGTCCAGCCCGCTGACGCGGTATTTCCAGCAGGAACGCCTGCCTCTCTATTTGGACGGGGCCAGTCTCCCGTCCGCGTTGCGAGGCGAGGAGTCGCGTCTTGCTTTGTTGGGCGCGCGGTTGTTCATCCGTTTGAAAGGCAAGGATCGTCCGCTTGGCTGGGTCGCTTTGGGTTCGCGCCTTTCGGGACAGCCCTACACCCCGCAGGACCTGGCCTTTGTGGAAAACCTGTGCGAGCAGGCCGCGCTGTCCATTGAGCGCGCACAGACCGTCTCTGACCTCGAACGCCGCGTGCAGGAAATGAACGCGCTCGCCCGCGTCTCGCAGGGCGTGAATATCACGCTGACCTTCGATGACGTGCTCGAACTCATCTATGCCCAGACCGCGCAGATCATCCCCGCTGCCGATTTTCACATCACGCTTTACAACAAGGCGACTGACTATTTCTTCTACGGCTTTTGCGTGGAAAACCGCGAACGCGTGGAAGTGAAAGAAAACAAACCCCTGCCATCCAACTCCGGGCTCGCGCAGGATATTATTCTGAAGGGCCGCCCGCTTATCACGCAGGATTATGCCCGTGAATGCCAGGCGCGCAATGTGTTGACCGGCGAGCAGGGTGTCTTTGCCTGGATGGGCGTGCCGCTCAATGCCGGGGCCGAGACCATCGGCGCGCTCAGCATCGCCAGCCGTGATGCCATCGTCAACTACACGCGCGGGCAGTTGGAACTCCTGCAAAATATTGCCGACCACACCGCGGGCGCCATTGTCAAATCGCGTTTGCTTCAGGAGACGGAACGCCGCGCCCGGCAACTTTCCACACTGAACGAGATCACGCGGCAATTGACCTCCACGCTCGAATCCGAACCCCTGCTGAATAACATTCTCGAGAACGCCGTCTCCATTCTGAACTGCGAGGCGGGGAGCCTGTTCCTCGTGGATGAGCAGACCGATGAACTGGTCTTCAAGGTGACGGTCGGTCCGCCCGTCTCTGCCAGTCTCGCGGGACAGCGCCTGCCGCCCGGCAGTGGCGTTGTCGGACGGGCCGTTCAGACGCGCGCCCCGGTCATTGACAACGATGCCCAGCATTCGGGGTCCCGCCATGTGGCGACCGACGAGCAGACCGGTTTCGTGACCCGCGCCCTGTTGGCCGTCCCCCTGCAGATCAAAGACCGCGTCCTCGGCGTCATCGAAGTCATCAACCGCCGCGACCGATTGCCCTTCGGCGATGATGACCAGAACCTGCTGACAGCCTTCGCTGGGCAGGCCGCGGTTGCCATCGAAAACGCCCGCCTCTACACCCTCACCGACCAGGAACTGGCCGCCCGCGTGGAGGAACTCTCGGTCATGCAACGCATTGACCGCGAACTCAACGCCAGCCTCGAAATGGGACGCGCCATGCGCATCACCCTCGATTGGGCCATGCGCCAGTCGCGCTCGCAGGCCGGGTTGATCGGCATGTTGGCTGATAATAACCTGCGCATCATGGCACATCAGGGATATGGCGAGCATCTGGCTGGTTACGCCGAAACGCCCATGCCCATGGACCTGCCCGTTCTGCGACAGGCGGTTGCCACCGGCCAACCCCAGCGCCAGACCCTCGACCCGGCCATGGGCGGGAGCCTCCTTCCCGAGGCCATTGACCAGGTTGTCATCCCGATCCGACGCGAGGCGCAAGTCATCGGCCTGCTGATGCTTGAAAGCCTTTCCCGAACCGAAGAGGATATCTCGTTCCTCAACCGCCTCGGCGATCACGCCGCCATCGCCATTGCCAACGCGCAACTGTACGATGAAGTGCAGGCCGCCAACGAAGCCAAGAGCGAGTTCGTCTCTTTTGTGGCGCACGAACTGAAAAACCCGATGACCTCCATCAAAGGTTATACAGAATTGCTGGCCGGTGGAAAAGTGGGCGTCATCAATGACATGCAGGCCAACTTCCTGCATACCATCCGCTCGAATGTGGAGCGCATGTCCACTCTCGTCTCGGACCTGAACGACAACTCCAAGATCGAGGCCGGGCGCCTCCGCCTGGACTTCAAGGCGGTGGATGTGCCCGAAGTGGTGGATGAGGTCATCCGCTCCACCCGCCGTCAGATCGAAGACAAAAAACAAATTGTGGAAGTTACCCTGCCCGAATCACTTCCCGCCGTTTGGGCCGACCGTACGCGCGTGGGACAGGTCCTCACCAACCTTGTCAGTAATGCCCACAAATATACACCGGAAGATGGTCAGATTATGGTAGGCGCAGAATTGACCGGTAATCAGTGGGACCCGGAAGGTGCGGCACGCGTTGTTCACCTTTGGGTGCGCGATACCGGCATCGGCATCAGTGACGAAGACCAGGCGAAAATCTTCCAGAAATTCTTCCGCTCCGAAGACCAGAAAGCCCGCGAAGCGCCCGGCACCGGCCTGGGTTTGAACATCACCAGGAGCCTTGTAGAAATGCAGGGCGGCAAGATCTGGTTCGAGAGCGAATTCCGCAAGGGGACCACCTTCCATATCACGGTCCCGGTGGCGGAAGGATAGATCCCACCCCCAGCCCCTCCCCAAATGCGTACATTTGGAGAGGGAGAATGAACAAGGAATATGACTCTAATTGCCGCAGTAGGACATGCCCAGGCCCTGGATGGCCGCGAAGCCGGTTTGCAGGCCGTGCATCAGGCGCTGAATCGCCTGGGCGCGTCGTCGCCGACCTTTGGAATCGTAATTTCCTCCCATCAATATCAGCCGCGCGAAGTGGCGGCGGGCGTCGCCAGCCTCACTGGTGACATGCCGCTGATCGGCTTCAGTTCCCCCGCCGGGTTGACGCACGAGGGAATTCATCCACATTCGGTGGTGGTGGCGCTTCTCAGCGGCGACCTGCGCGCCGAAGTCCACTGGTTGCCCGGCTATGCCCAAAGCGGCCGCGAGACCGCCAACCGCCTCGTTCAACTGACCTCGGGGGACGCGGCGCGCCAATCTCTGCTCTTTTTTGCGGACGGTTTCAACGGCGATGCCGAGCAACTTTGCAACAACCTGCCCGAAAAATCCATGCTCATGCTGGGCGGACTCTCCAGCGGCGATATGCACACGGGAAACAACTACCAGATCGCCGGTACGCAAGCCGGGACGGGAGGGCTGGCCGCGGCCATCCTGCGAGGTTCTGCGCGTATAGGGGTTGGATTCGCCCACGGTTG
Source organism: Anaerolineaceae bacterium (assembly GCA_003598975.1). Lineage (GTDB taxonomy): Bacteria > Chloroflexota > Anaerolineae > Anaerolineales > Villigracilaceae > Denitrolinea. Next base: position 14,330 of record QZIJ01000124.1, read on the forward strand.
GGACCCGGTCGGCAACCAGTTCCGCGTGACGCGTTCGCGCGGCTTCTGGCTCCGCACGCTGGACGGGCGTCCTGCCTCCGAGACGTACGCGCAGGTCTTCGGTTATCCTGCGCGCGATTGGGCGTTTCCTCCGCTCAACTATCTGGCGCGGCTCTATCCCATCGGCATGGAGCAGGGTGAGCAGTTGATCGTGCGTTCGCCCCTGCGCGTCGAAGCGGACGGCAGTTTTCGCCTCAACGCGCCCGTGCGCGACGGCCTGGACGCGTTCCTGCTGGTGGGAAGCCGCACTTCCTGCCAGAACGCCGCGCAGAAAGCGACCCAACAAGCGCTCATGCAATTGGAAGATGCCAAACCCGTCTTTGCCCTTGTGCTCGTGGACATCGCCTGGCAGATGCTGTTGAAGTCCACGCCGGGTGTGGAGATCGCCGCCGTGCAGGAGATTCTCGGCAACGATGTCCCCATCGCGGGTGGTTACACTCTCGGCCAGATCGCGCCTTCGAAGACCATTCCACAGTTTTTGAACCAGCATATGATGGTGATTGTATTTGGGGAATAGTATTGCGTCATACGTAAAACGTAATGAAATGAAAAAGACGTACTGCATATAAGCGGTACGCCTTTTTGATTCTTGACTGGGACTTTCCTGACCGCCTGACAGTTTGTGGATGGTGCGCGGAAAACGCTGATTGACACAGATCAACGCGGATTCCTCGATGATTTTCAACGAAACATGAACTCACGGTGGATGAGTTCGCGGTCGGTGGGCGCGTCCATGTTCGTAGTGTAATACAGTTTGGGGTGGGGGAAAGTTGCAGGGAGGAGGGGAGAAACATTACAAATGGCAATTGCGGTAGGAGATGGAAATTGGTAGAATAATTGTAACTCTAAAGAAATGGATTCGTTTCAGTCTAACCGCTAGTAAGCCCATTTGCTCAGTAATAATTAACTAGGAGGTTCGCCAATGCGACATCAAGTCTATAAGGAACGTACTACTCTGCGGCTTACGCTTCTTGGAATCCTTATTGCTGTAATTGGCGCGGTCCTTCTTATTGCTTCATCTTCATGGGAACCTTTATCAAAATCCCCTGAGTGGCAAGCTATCGCTAGGGATTTTGGGGCGTTATTCATTGCATCAGTTGCCGTTGCCCTCATTTGGGATCTTGTTGCGCGCCGAGCGTTTGTTGCAGAGCTTCTTTCCATTACGCAACTCGCAGAAGATATTGAGCAGACAGGGCTTGTTGGAGCATCAGCAAAATGGCATGGGGAAATTGACTGGGCTCAATTATTCGCTTCATCTGATGATTTTGAACTACTTTTCGCCTATGGACGAACATGGCGCAACACTCACCGAGTTTATCTGGCTGAATTTGCAACACGCAAGAATACTAAAGCCAGAATAGCCTTGCCAGACCCTGACAATATAAACATAATGACTGAACTTGCCTATAGATTTGAAATCACTCCCGAAGTGTTGAGTCAAAACATACGAGAGGCAGAACAAGATTTCATCGAGATCTTTGGCGGAGCACAACAAGCTGTAGATAAACTTCAGATTTGGCGAATATCAACGGCACCTGTTTGGAGCTATTATCGTTTTGATGGAATAGTCATATTTACTTTGTATAGGCATCGTCGCGGAAGACTTGAGGTCCCAACTCTCATTGTAAAGAAAGGTGGATCTCTTTTTGAATTTTTCCAACAAGAGTTCGATGCTTTAGCATCTGAAAATAGCCAGCTTTGCAACAGATTTTTCCCACCCCAGATTCAACGGGCTACCGATAAGTAGCAGTCAAGGGCGGGGATTCTGTGCGACTTTCAGGAAATTCTGGCTTCGAGATTTTTCTACTCGCGGGCAGAGTCTATGGTTGCGACGTCCTGTCCATGAGGAAAACCGTTAGCTCACAATCTCCGACAAGGTAACCTTCTGAAATCATTATGATTACTATTCCAAGGTATTTTGTTTACCTCTCAAAGAACAAAATTGACATGCTTCATGGTCAATTATTGCGAAAGGGTTTTAAGTTTTCCGACATTTCGCCAAAATTGACAGTCCCTGGCTTTGAGGCATCCATAAACTTCCATGAAAAAGACGAGAAAGAACAGAGCGAGTTATACAACAAAGCCCAAAAAGTCTTATCAACCATGGAAAAAACGGGGGCTATCAAACCTTTGCTCAACCAAGAACCATATATCAAATTCTTCAACCATGATAAAAGCAAATGGCATTGTGGGATATTAGCTGAAGATTTTTTCGCTCAACAAGTTGAACGAAGCGAAAGCCCATCTGAACACAAGAAAAGTATTGAAGGTGCATATATTAATTTCAAAATACATAGAGATAGTCTAATTCTCCTAATCGGCTCGTCAAACCACTTAATTGGAGAAACTGACTATCATCTCGACTCGAGTATGCCCAACAGACCATTGAGCACTCATCGCTTATTATTTAATGTCCCGCAGTTCATTCAAGCCTATGAGCGATACGATAATTGGTGGGCATCCAGAGTCGCTCCAATTCGCTACCCTTCTTCTGCGGGTTATTGCTTAAGTTTGAGCGAAATTTGCTTGAAGAAATTTGTTGATTACCCTGAATCGGAAATCGAAATAATGTTCATTCTTTACCAAAAATTCGACCTGCGCAAAACGGCACGCGAATTATCGCAAGAAATATCAAGAGATGATTATCATGTTATGGAAAGCACTCGACAATGGCTCGAAAGCAAGGTGTCAAAAACTAATATGCTAAAGTTTCGCTACCTTTATGTAGGCTCACCTATATTCACTGCATTGTAGTAGGATGACACAGTACGCACTCTGCTTTCGCTCCACTCCGCGGATTACAGTTGGCTTCGAGATTTTTCTGCTCGCGGGCAGAGTCCACGGGCGGTTGGCGAAACCGTCGAGACACGCGGAGACCGTCCATGACGAAGACCGTTGGCTGGCGTATAAAACGCTGAAATCGTCCAATCATTGTCATGTTTGAGGAAAACACGATGAAAATCCAATCTATAAATTCTAACTATGTGGATGTTTGGCGTGTTTATGGGTTATTGTTTTTTTTGATAATGATTTCCTTAGCCCCGGGCCTGGCACATGCGCAAACGCAAGGCCTGGAGCCGCAAAAGGTGATAGCCACCGGGAGCTTTATGTGCGGAAATACATCCTTGCCGTCGACTCTTGAAGTATGGAATGTCGGCGCGCAGGGAGGCGAGTCTTATGCCCAGGCTACCTTTTCCGGTTACGACTGTATTAATGGTAAACCCGGTAGTGTGTTGAAAACAATGTACGGCACATTCTCTGGCGGGCCAAATGGGGTCGCCACATTCGATATCTGTGTTGATGTAGATGACCCCACCAATTGTCGAACGGTGAATTTTCAGTTTGTCGATGGCAATAGAATCACGTATCAGGGCGTTGAATCGGGCTATGTGATCCAAAACCCGGAAGCCTTTGGCGCAGCCGGCTCCGACTGCACGGCGGCCATCCACTACGATACGGCGATCAAGCCCGGCGACACGCTATCCCCCTGGGCAACCTATACTGCCCTGCCAGGGGGGCAGGCGGTAACTCCCATCGGGGAGGCCTTTCTGATTCAAGGTAAATTGACACCATCTGTGATTTGGGATGGAACAGAAACGATCATCGAATTGCAATACACCTGCCCGGGACATCAGGGGCATATTGCCACCATCACCGTTCCTGCGGCGGGCAATCCCACACTTACCCCTACTAACGTTGAAACCATCACCCCTGGGGGAACATCCACGCCGCAGATTACGGATACGCCCAGTCCCAGCGACACGCCCACGCCGGAAGCCTCCGCCACCACCGCCTTGACCCCTACCAAAATATCCTGCAAACCCCTCTCAGCAGACGCCAAACTGACCCAGATATTAAACCAGTACTACGCACAAATCCCCAAGGGAATCACTGATTCTGGTAACAAGAATAACCTGCTAACCCTTTGGGATGAAAAGTACAACGAATATGTTTGCGGCAGTTATCAAGGCAAAGTATTACAACTTCTCAGCGACATCAAATTCAACTCTGATCCATGCGTGAGCGCCTGGTTGGACGATTGGGATTACGGCCCCATCGAAGCGCTCTGGGGCGGGCATCAAGCCGTGGTCATTTACCCGCGCGGCACCACCTGGACCGACACCGGGCTGGTGCTGGACCCGTGGATTACCCAAAGCCCGCAGGTTTACACCATTCAAGAATGGTCGATCCAATTCAGCGGCAGCTCGCAGTACGGCGTCCGGGGAAGCAGCGACTATGAGAATCAGGCCCAATATCCAACAGTAGGTGGAAACTACACCCCGTCGGGCGACCTAAAACTAACGGCCGAAGAAAACGATTTTATCCGTACCCTTCCGTTGGACAAACAGGAATGGCTCAAAAAAATGTCGCCGGTTAACCGTAAGGCCTGGGTGGCGCAAATGATGCGCCGCCAAACGCAAAATGCCACCTTGAGTATCAACAGCCCGCTGGATATTTATTTGACAGATGATGCAGGCCATTTTGCCGGGTTTATGAATGGCAACTTCGTGGATGATCTACCGGATGTGTCTTTTCGACGTTTTTTAAGGGCTGACGGGCGTTACTGGACGGAAGTGGAATATCCAGCCAACCGCAATTACCGGGTGGTGATGTACGGCACCGGTGATGGTCAGGCCCGCGTGTTCAGCACAATTACCGAATCTGGCGCCTCGAGCATGGCGTACCAGTACGATTTTTCAGTTGGCGTAGGCGAATTTTATCAATCAGAAACCAGCGAAATTGGCGCATCATTTGTCTATGCTCAATCGCGCATTGAGCCGAACATCGCTTTGACGGCAGACCAGGCATGGATAGAATCTCAACCTGGATTGGTTGAACCTCAACGGTATAACAAAGATGATACGACTCCATTCTGGTTGATTGTGCTTGTCGTTTGTGGCGTTGGTGCATGTTTGATAGCGTTTCTAATTCTTCTGGTGGGTATAATTTGGTTTACCCGCCAAGGCAGAAAAGCAAAGTTTTCTCTCTGAGAGAGTGTCTGAAAACCTCAACACAAAGTCACCAAGCCACGAAGCCACTAAGTTTTTTCCTTTGAGTCTTGGTGACCTTGTGCCTTCGTGGTAAAGAACACTGCCTTTTCAGACACTTTCTGAGGTAAAAATGCGCGATTTATAGCATTTTTCCGGCTTCGAGTTTTTCTGTTCGTGGACAGAGTCCACGGGCGGGGAGATGTCTCAACGCGAACCGCTGGGCAGCACAACGATAGGAGGTTTCTCTACCATGCGTCACAACCGCAAAGAAGTTATCAAGCGTACGATCCAGGAGTTTGAACTTCTCGACCGTCTCGTTGCCAACCTTACCGACGAAGAATGGAATCGATTGTTGCGCCGTTCTGAATCCAAAGACCCCTGGACTGTCAAAGATGCACTCGCGCACATTACCCATTGGAAGGCCGACGTTGCCCGTTCTGCCAGGAGACAGCGCAGGCCAATGGAAACCAAACTCAATATAAACGAGGGAAACCATCTCGTTTACCTGCGTTGGCACAATCGCCCTCCCCAGGAGGTCCTGGCTTGGCACAGGCAAGTTCACAAGGATGTTCTGACCGCATTGGAAGAGGCGCCTGAAGAATGGTTTAGTGGGAGAGAGCGTGGACCAGATTGGCCTGGAGACCTTGACGGGCATTCCGCCTATCACCGCGTGAAAGATATTGAATCGGCGTTGAAGAAGACAGAAAAGTAAACGCTGCCCACTGTTAAAAAACGGCGTCAGGGATAATGGGCGAGTAAGTTGAGATTTGGCCTCGAGTTTTTGCGTTCGCGGACAGAGTCCGTGGGCGCTTGGCGAAACCCTGACGCCATCCGCTCTTCAGCATACAATCGGAAAACCCTTTTCATGGCTCTGATCATTTTTGATTACGATGGCGTCCTTGCAGACACGCTTGACGATCTCCTTCTATTCGGGCAGAGAGCCTGCGATCAATTGGGCATAAAGCATTCGGTGACAAAAGCCGACTTAAACGATCTTGAAGTCATGTCTTTTGCGTCTTATGGGCGGGCATGTGAAGTCCCTGAACATCTGGTTGACGAGTTTGTCAAAATCTGTTTAAACTTTTTCGCAGAAAAGAAATCCCCACCAGCCATCTTCGCAGGTTTGGGCGATGTCCTCAGATCCCTTTCCGCCAATCACAAGATCGCGATTGTGACAACAAATTCATCGCAGAATGTGAATGCTTTTCTCGTTCAGCACGGATTGGATGGCCTCATCCATGCCGTGTATGGCATGGATTCGTCTGGTTCCAAGGCACAGAAAATATCGCTGGCGCGAAATCGGCTTCTGGAAAATGACAGGCGAGAATCTGTATTCATGGTTGGAGATTCCCTGAGCGACGTCCTTGCTGCAAAAGAGGCGTCAGTGACCAGTGTTGCAGTGACATGGGGGCATCAGGGTTTGAAAAATTTACTTCGCGGCAATCCTGACTACATAATCAACTCTCCGCATGAACTGATTGAAATTATTGAGCAATAGAACAGGAGACCTGAACAAAACATAAAGCCCCCGAGCGGATTTTCATCCCTTGGGGGCTTTCGATGGGCGGACACGCGGATCTGTCTCAACGGGTCCCAGTGCCACTATCGGTTTTCGAGGAATATTTTTACAACTTTGGGGTCGAAGTGTTTGCCAGCCTGACTTTCAATGTAGCGGTATGCTTTCTCGTTCGGCCACGCACAACGATATGGGCGGTCAGATGTTAGCGCGTCGAAGACATCCACCACGGCAAATACTCGCGCGGCGAGAGGAATTTCCTCGCCCCTGAGGCCGCGCGGATAACCGCTGCCATCCCAATGTTCATGGTGACAGTAGGGAACTTCCAATGCATCCTCGAGGTACGCAATGGATTCGAGCATGTGGTAAGCGTAGGCAGGATGCTGGTGCATGATCTCCCATTCTTCTGTTGTAAGGGGGCCTTGCTTGAGTAGGATCGCATCGGGCACGCCCATTTTCCCAATATCGTGAAGCAGGGCGCCGCGTTTCAGGTTTAACATTTCCGACTCGTTCATCCCCAAACTCCCAGCAAGGTTCAAGGCCATTTCCATCACTCGGCGGGTATGGCCTTCGGTTTCCTTGTCGCGCAAATCCAAAGCGAGTGACCAGCCTTCGATGGTGGCATCGTAGGCCAGGGTCAGATCAGCATTGGAGCGTTGCAGGTTTTCGAAGAGGTTGGCACTCTCGATGGCGATGGTTGCCTGAGTGGCAAGGGTTTCAAAGTAATCGAGCCATTCCTTTTCTGGCTGGAAGGGTTTGCGGGTGAAGACCTCCAGCACGCCTTTGATCTGTCCCTTGGATACGAGAGAAGACACAAAGTATGCCACGAATTTTTCATCTACCAACAGGGAGGAGCGGCTGAAAGTTTTTTCTGCCCGCCTCAAGTCGGGACAGGAAACGGTGCAATGGTCCCGGGCGGCGCGTCCTGCATAGCCGTCCCCGAGTCGGACTCGCGACTCCTTGATTCCGCGAGTTCTGAACCCGATTCCATGGGCATAATCGAGGGTATGTGTGATGGTGTCAAATAGTAAGATGTCGGCGGCATCCACTTCAAGTTCATCCTTTACATTTTTCAACAATACATCAAGCGTAAGGTCCAGGTCAAAGTTCGTGCTGATGGCAAGATCAATCTGATGCAAAGCCAGGAGGTGATGCAACTGTTGTATGGTCTGTTCATAGAGGATGACGCGATGGATGGCATTTGCGGCAATATCGGCGATTGCAGTCATCAGACGCAGTTCCTCTTCGAAAATGCTCGTGTGGCGGGCAATCCATAATGCGCCAATGGCCTTTTCGTGGGCGATCATGGGAACCGATGCCACGCACACAGAATCACCAAGCAGGTCGGGACGATAGAAAAGCAAATCATGGTTCGCTCGATTGTTCAGGTATGGTTCTTTATTTGCAATCACCAAACTACTGATACCGCTGCCTTGTGGGATGACCAGCCCGTTAAATCTCTCACCAACAACCCCGCGACCCATTTCAATTATAATGTCCTTGGTTTCGGGGTTTGGTAGTGCGATCATGGATCCATCGGCGTCAAATAACGAGACCAACTGGTCAAGTAACACGGTAAGAATCTCTGACCTGGTGGTGGCTTTGCGTAGCGCCTGGCTCACTGTGATGATGGCGTCGCGCTCAAGTTCATGGTGCTTGCGCTCGGTGATATCTTCGATAAGAGAAGCAATGCGATACCCTTTTGCTGTCTTGATGGGGAAAATGGTTTGGTGGAAGTAGTGCTTTTCCTGACTGGATAGCGGATAAAACTCCATTTCGATCGGCTGATCGAACAAGTAAGACTTGCCAGTGCGCAAAGCATCCAGTATTCCCGTTTTGATCGTTTCGCGCCGTTCGGCGGTCGCCCGCTCCGGGGCGATGATTTTCATCATAATATCCCAGAGGGGATGCCCGAGCGCTTCACTTCGTCTCACCCCTGTCATTTTTTCGTAGGCGTGATTCCATTCAACAATGGTACCGCCTTCATCCGCCATCAAGATCCCTTCAGCGGATTGTTCGATAATGGTGCGAAATTTTTCCTCGCTCTTTGTCAGGGATTCCTCGATTTTTATTCGCTCTCTGAACTGGTGAATTCGTTCCAATGTGACGGCCATGTGACTAGCCAATGCCATGAGGTAATCGCGTTCTGATGCAGTAGGGACTCGTACACCTTCTTCCGAGAATGTACCTGTGCCGATCGACCCCATATGCCTGTTGAACAAAATGATTGGGATGTTTACAATTGTGCGATTGCCCAACTGCTTGACAATCTCCTTATTGACCCGCTCGTCTGTTTGGGCATCTTCAACCACCACGATATCCTTGGACTCGAGAATCTCCTCCAGCATACGGTCGCCTTTGATCGTTAAGGTTGCTACCCCTTCTTCAGACATGACAACTTCTTCGATCGGTCCCCCGGCAACGATTGAATGCGCATATTGTTTATCTTCACTTATAAGGTAAACCCACAAGTTTTTGTAGCCAATGGTCGCTCTTACTTCGTCCTGGGCGGTATCCAGGACCTCGGCATAGGTCTGAGCCCGCTCCAGCCTCTTTGAAAGACGGAGCAAAGACTGGCTGTGCTTCTCGCGTTCCTGAAGATGCTCCTCGGCTCGCCGTCTTGTCTCAACCTCCTCTTTCAATCGCGAATTGGCGGCAAGCAGTTCTTGGGTCCGATCTGCCACTTCATTTTCCAATGTAATCCGTGCCTTTTGCAGTGCATCCCTCTGAAGGCGATTTTCCAGGGATAGCGCCATGAAGCTGGCCAGGTTGCTGATGAACGGCCTGTAAATCTCAAATGCACCCGGTTCACCTACATTGAAAGTAAAAAAACCAAAGTGATGGTACAGGGAAATGACTGGCTGGACCTGAAACCCCGGTTGGTCAGCCAGCCCGCATTTGAAATTAGGATCTGGCAAAAAAGGAGACAACTCTTTCTGCCCTGAGGACAGCATTCGTGATTTCCTGCATTCCTCGCAGATTTCAATTTTCATTGTCCCCTTCTGGATCGTTACACCTTGCAAGCAGACGCGGCAGGCATGGATTCCGGGAATGGTCAGCAGAGTCTCGGCGAAGAACTCGGCAATGTGTGGCAAATCTGGCAGAACAAAATCAATGTTTTGAGCCGCCAGAATCCGCGCCAAAACACGAGCGTCCACCTTTTGCCGGTCCCCGTTTTCGTCGCGATCTTTCCGCATCTTCATGGCTTGCGTCTCCTTGCGCTAAATCCATCCCTTTCCTATTTCAGATTGGCTTCCCCTGGCGTGATATAAAACGGATTTCTCACGATCTGTCCCTTGGCTATTATGAAAGGATGCACTTGAAGCACCTTGTACAACATCGCTCCGTCAAAACGACGCGCGTCATATTGGCACATCCCCACGCGTGGAAACGTATCGTTGATCGCATTAAGGCCGATTTCATATTCCAGTATGCGCTCAGAGCCGGGAATGTCTCTAAGGGCCCATGTCATTTCTCCACAAACGCGCGACCCGCTGTAGCCAGCTACCCTGGCCGCGGCGTAACGGGATACTGCATTGTTGATCACATCCTGTGGTACGAACCGACCGCTCGGACAGTACGCGTGCTCAGCTTCAATGATCCTGAAAGAATCTTCCTCCGTCTGTGGTAGTTCAATTCCCATTTCCACCAACCATGCATGGATATCTTCCGATGACGTCTCATCGGCAAAATAGCGGACAATGTTGCCTTCTTTGATGCCGGCGGCCAGGTATGCAGTGACGATTTTTCGTCGCTGTTCCTCATTGTCATAGATCATGCAGATGTGTTGACACTCTGGGATCCTTTCTGTTGTAAACCCCAAATCCATTCCTTGGTTGTTCATTTCGGCCTCCTTTGCCAAAACAGATTGATACTTTGTCAGCGCTCATACATTCCACGCGCAAAACAGCAAGACAAGTAAAATGCCGTGGCGACAACCCGGAGTTCATCTTTAGCATATCATCATTTTGGAACTTTGGCTTGTTCGGCCAAAACCAATAGTGAATCCACCCCATACAACCCAGAGTATCGTCCCCCGCCTGTTCTCCCCGGTTGCAACACAACATAGAACCCTCCCGATGGAAGATAGGTTCCGCGCAAATTTTTCGATTTTCTCTATTTTGACATATTTATGGCTTGTTGGGTAACCTTTTTAGGAATCTGTAAACTAAAACTCCCAGGCCGATGGTATCCGCCCGGGAGTTTTTTTAGCAGGCGCACAGGTTCACCTCTACACGACCACGCTCACCAACTTCCCCTTCACCACGATCACCTTCTTCGGCTCGCGTCCCTCCAGGAACTTCTGGACGTGTTCGCTTGCCAGCGCGGCGGACTTGACTTCCTCATCCGTCGCCTCAGCCGCGACGGTGATGCGGTCGCGTACCTTGCCGTTGACCTGTACGGGGATTTCGATGCTGTCCTCTTTTGTAGCGGACTCGTCCACGATAGGCCACATCTGTTGGTGGATGGAATACGGCTTGCCCAAACGCGCCCACAGTTCCTCGGCGATGTGCGGTGCGACAGGAGCCATCATCTTCAGGTAGATCTCCTGCGCTTCGTTCCACTCGGGGCTTCCAACTGCTCCTGCTTCGCGCTCCTTGTACATCTCGTTCAGCAACTCCATCAACGAGGAGATGATGGTATTGAACTCGAAATTCTCGAAGTCGCGCGTCACGCGTCGCAGGGTCTGGTGGACTTTTCGTCTCAAAACCTTTAGGGTCTCCGAAGACCCTAAAGGTTTCTTCTCTTCTTCCGTGAACAGAGTCCACGTGCGGCGAATCCAGCGCGCGCTTCCTTCAATCCCTTGTGAGTCCCACGGCGCGCCCATCTCCCAACGCGCGAAGAACATGATGTAGGCGCGAATCGTGTCCGCACCGTATTTTTCCACCAGCACATCGGGCGCGACGACGTTGCCTTTGCTCTTCGACATCTTATCGTTGTCTTCGCCCAGCACCATGCCCTGGTTGCGTAACTGCATCATCGGCTCGTTGCCCTCGGTGACGCCCGCGTCGCGCATGGCTTTGTGGAAGAAGCGCGTGTACAGCAGGTGCATGGTGGCGTGCTCGATGCCGCCCGTGTAGGTGTCCACGGGCATCCAGTAGTTGTACTCGGCCTCATCGAACGGACCCTTGTCGTACTTCGGCGACAAATAACGCAGGTGGTACCACGACGAGCACATGAACGTGTCCATCGTGTCGGTCTCGCGCGTGGACGGTTCGCCGCATACGGGACAGGTCGCGTTCTTCCACGTGGGATGCAGTTTCAACGGCGACTCGCCTGTCGGCTTCCACTCCACGTCTTCGGGCAACTCGACGGGCAGTTGATCTTCGGGGACGGGATTCCATCCGTGCTTCTCGCAATGGATCATCGGAATCGGCGCGCCCCAATAACGCTGACGCGAGATCAACCAATCGCGATAGCGATAGTTGACCGACTCTTTGCCGATGCCTTTTTCCTGCAACCAATCAATCACCGCGCTGATGCCTGGGTTCTTGCGTCCCTTCTGGTCATTGACCTTGGTCCCGTTGAACTGGGCGCTGTTGACCATCATACCCGCGCCGGAATACGCTTCGGACAAGGTGTCGCCGTCCAGTTGTACGGGCGGACGGCCGTCCGCCCGTACTTCAGGCTGGATGACGGGGATGATCTTCAAGCCGTACTTGCGGGCAAACGCGAAGTCGCGCTCATCGTGCGCAGGGACAGCCATGATAGCGCCCGTGCCGTAGGACATCAACACGTAATCCGCGATCCAGATCGGGATGCGCGCGTTGTTGACGGGGTTGACCGCGTACGCGCCTGTGAACACGCCCGTCTTTTCCTTGTCCACGGCCTCGCGCTCGATATCCGATTGACGCGCCGCTTGCGCCTTGTATTCCTCGACCGCCGACTTCTGCTCGGGCGTGGTGATTTTGTCCACCAACGGATGCTCAGGCGAGAACACCATAAACGTCGCGCCCCACAGCGTATCAGGCCGCGTCGTGAACACAGTGACCTGCGACTCCTCCACTGATAACTGCTCACTGATCACTGAAAACTGAACTTCCGCGCCTTCCGAGCGGTTGATCCAATTTGTCTGCAACGTCTTCACCGTTTGCGGCCAGTCAATGCCGTCGAAGTTCAACAGTTCATCGGCGTACTTGGTGGTTTTGAAGAACCACTGCTCCAGGTCCTTCTTGATGACGGGCGTGCCGCAGCGTTCGCAGTGACGGTCATCGCCCCAGACCTGCTCGCGCGCCAGCGTCGTATTGCAGTTCGGGCAGAAATCCACAGGCGACATCTTGCGATAGGCCAGTCCCATCTTGTACAGTTTGATGAAGAACCACTGCGTCCAACGATAATATTCTGGGTCCGACGAAACCATCTCGCGTTCCCAATCGAACATCGTGCCCATCGAACGCATCTGCAGGCGCATCTTTTCGATGTTCGCGTACGTCCGCTTCATCGGATGGACGCCGTCTTTGATGGCCGCGTTTTCCGCGGGCAGGCCGAACGCGTCGAAGCCCATCGGGAACAGAACATTGAATCCCTTCATGCGCATGTAGCGCGCCCGCGCATCCGACGGCGTCATCGCGTACCAATGGCCGATGTGCAGGTCGCCGCTCGGGTAGGGCAGCATCGTCAACGCGTAGTGCTTCGGGCGGCTGTTGTCAATCACCGACCGATACAACTTGTCCGCGTCCCATTTATTCTGCCACTTTTTCTCGATGGCATTCGGGTTGTAGCGCGACTCGTCCACGGGCTTCTCTTCCTTCTTTACCGGGATAACCGCCTTGGGCGACTCCAATTTCTTGATGACCGCCTTGACCGCGTCCACGTGCGGGATGACGGCCTTCGGCTTCGCGGGCTCGATCGCCGTCACTTTCCTCGTTCGCTTCGCCACTGACTTTTTAGCGGGCGCGGCCTTTGCAGGCGTTTTCCCCTTCGGGGACGATGTCTTGGCGACAGGTTTACTCGCCTTCGCCTTGCTGACGGGTTTCTTCGCCGCGACTGTCTTTTTAGCAACAGGCTTCTTCGCCTTGACGGACGTTTTTGCGACGGTCTTCTTTGCCGCGGTCACCTTTTTGGCAACGACTTTCTTCTTCGTCACCTTCTTCTCTTTGGAAGACGATTTTGGCGTCGCCTTCTTTTTGGTCGTTTTCTTTTTTGCAGTAGCCATTCTTACCTCATTGAAAATAAGTTTCAGGTTTCAAGTTCCAGGTGTCAGGCCCATTGACCTTTGACTTTAGACTCTTGACTTCCCAAGGAGGCGCGCGACATCGTCGCCTTGTGCGAGAAGGCAGGACACCATCCAGCAACTGGATTTCAATCTTCGATTCATACGAGCCTCCTTTGCCTCGTCATTGCGAGGCGGTGTGGTTCCGCCGAAGCAATCCCCAATCTCGATTGCTTACAGCGCAAAAAAACAAAAAATCCTTCATCCACTCAGGGACGAAGGACGCTTGTCGCTCCGCGGTACCACCCGACTTGTCTAAATCGTCTTTGGTCATTTGGTCTGACTGGTCAACCGACCATCAGACAACTTAGACCACGAGACTACTCAGACCACTTTATCGCTATAACGGATCAACCCGTCGCTGACTACTTCGTTTCACCAGCGCAGTCTCTCTTGCGAGTGGACAGGCGAGTTCAGTCTGTGTATTCCCGTTGGATACAAGTGAAGGGCTTCCACCTCACTCTCCCTTCTCGCTGACGGGATGACCTACTACTCCTGCCATGACTTTTAAGTTTTGCTGATTATAGCACAAGAGCGACCAGCCTTCGCCAATCGCTCTCGCTTGTGTGGACCCAGGGGGATTCGAACCCCCGACCTTCTCAATGCCATTGAGACGCGCTCCCAACTGCGCTATGGGCCCGGGTGGATTTTGGATTGTCCAATTTCAGATTTACGATTTGATCGCGCTTGGTCAATCGTCAATCGAAAATCGGCAATCGTAAATCTGTGGACCTGAGGGGATTCGAACCCCTGACCTCCTCAGTGCGATTGAGGCGCGCTCCCAACTGCGCTACAGGCCCGGTGTCAAGGCGAAGGGCATTTTACTTTAGGCAAAGGGCAATGTCAAGCAAACTTTGGATGAGTTTGGCTGTAAAATAGGCGCATCCCACCGACGGAGGACAGGAAGCGATGACCGAAACCACTCCCCAACCCATCTACCGCATCACCGACCTGCACGAATCGGACCGCCCGCGCGAGCGGCTAGAGCAACTCGGTCCGCAGGCGTTGAGCAACGCCGAACTGATCGCCATCCTCCTGCGAGTGGGAGTCAAAGGTGAGAACGCCGTCACGGTGGGACAGCGCCTGCTGAAAACGTTCGGCGGGCTGGGCGGACTGCACCGCGCCCCGTTCGCGGAGTTGAAAAAACAGCACGGACTCGGCGAGGCGAAGGCCGCGCAGATCAAAGCCGCGATTGAACTGGGACGCCGCCTCACGTTGGAATCGCCCGAAGAACGGCCGACCATCAACAGTCCCGCGGACGCGGCCGCGCTGGTGACGTACGAGATGTCCGCCTTCGAGCAGGAGCATCTGCGCGTCATCCTGCTGGATAGGCGGAATCGCGTCCTCGAGACGGTGGAGATTTACAAGGGGTCGGTCAACTCGTCGCAGGTGCGGGTGGGAGAGGTGTTCAAGGAGGCCATCCGCAAGAATGCCTCGGCGCTGATCGTCATCCACAACCACCCGAGCGGGGACCCCACCCCCAGCCCCGATGATGTGGCCGTGACGCGCGCCATCGTCCAGGCGGGCAAGATGCTGGATGTGGAGGTGCTCGATCACATGGTCATCGGGCAGGGACGATGGGTGTCGTTGAAGGAGAGGGGGTTGGGGTTTGCGTAGAATGTCGGTTCCAATGTAACTCTGGAATGGAATGCGATCCAGCGTAACTCAAGAACACAGGGATTAACTCGGAAAGCAACCATTCACCCGCAGTTGTTCCGCCTGGAGAAAATGCACTCCAGGCGGAACAGTCTTTAGTCACGCGGGGCGAAGTTACTCACCCATCGCATAAGCGCATCGCGGATCGTGGCAGATTTATCAGCATGAGGGCTTAGCCCAGCCGCATCCAGGATTACCTGGTAATTGAGGCGTTGTTCCTGGGCGATAAGACGCGTTGCAGCAGCATCGATCTGCCTGATCTGGTTTTTGATCTGAGTTTGCTTTAGCCGTGTGCGATGCGCTTGGATCGCTTCATGGATTTTCAAGCGAAGTTCGGGATAATGGTCACGCAGTTGCACGTAAGAAATGCCAGCCTGTTTGGTAATTTCTTCAACTTTCACGATATGGTCGCTGCATTGCAGGTTTTCAAGACTTTGTGCAATTTGCATGGATACAGTTTCATCCCTTCGCTGTCCGACTCGAACATTATGTTGCCGGATCGCCTCATGCACAAAATCCGTCTGGTCACAGCAAACATGCCAGTACTCGCCGTTTTTGCCCAATGCCCGGCTCACCTGTTGCAAAGTAACTTCCCGATCCTGAGCAAACATAGAATCCAGGGTTGCCTGTATTTGGGAGCGCAGTGCTGCATACCGCTCTAGTTTTTCATCGGTCCGCCTCTTCGCTTGGGCCTGATGCACTCGCTCTTCAATGCCAAGAGCGATCCAATAAATTCGCACTGTTTTCTCACCCCACCCCAGGCTCCGGGCGATTTTCTGGTTGCATTCGCCGCGTATCCCCATCTTGCTCAGACTCGCAATTTCCTCTTGCGGTTTCATCAGGATATGCGGTTCCCCAGTACGAAGCGCGGGCTTACGCGGCTGTGTGAGCAAACCACCATCATACGAGCGGGTAAATCTCCGGTCACAGGTTGTGCAATGGAAACGGGCAATTCGTCGTTCAGGTATGTCTCTCAACAATTGCACGCTTGTACCGGGAGGTAAATGATGGTTGGGACATTTTGGGTTGGGGCAAAGTCGGAGATGTATATGGCGAGGTGTTTGAATAGCCTGCACAAATTCATCCGGCACTTCCAACCAGGCCAACTCTTTCCAGGAGATCCGCATGGCTTCGAGATAACGCAGGTAGAACTGCAAAGGAACCAGAACACCGCGTTCAATGCATCTCATCGCACTAATGGTCAGGTTCGCTTTTTGAGCCACCGCTTTTGCAGAGAGACCAACCCGGGAACGGAGATAGCGGAACTTCAAGCCAAGGGCCTGCGAAGGATCGCGATCTGCAATGGCCTTGGTGAGGGCCGTAGCAGGATCAAGCAAGAAATGGAATTCCTCTTGCCTGCACCTTTGCACGTTCAGGATATCCTGTGATGCCATCGACACAGACAAAGAGCGGAGGTCTGCGCCACAGATGGGACAACGCAAGTAACGATGATTCTGACTCGCTGGCGTCAGAGTAGTGCCACAGGCTGAACATCTGTCTTGAAGAAAACAGCCGTGTTCTATGCAGACGGTCACGGGCAACAACCGCCAAATCAGCCGCAGATAAGGTTGAGACTGCAGGCAAAAAGGACAAACTCTCAGAACCGGATTCACCAAACTCTTGAGAAAATGGCCCGGGCTCATATAGATCGAGCGATTGAGATCGGGCGGAACGCGAAATTTCTCAACCCAAGGAGCCACTGTCAGGCGAGTCAGTTCAGCCGGGGTCAATCCGGTGCGCAGAGGAATACGTCCCCAATCCTTCAATGGATACTCCCATTTCAGTTTGTGAATCTGCTGGGGCGCATCCCAGGTTGGGAACAGGTCGCCAACCATATCCCAGAAAATACCAAAGCCATTCAGGTCAGCTAATCTCAGCAGGTAACCGCTCAAACATTCTCCGGGATACGGGTCAGGACGCAGAGGAAGCGCTTCAAAGAACCAGCCTTCAGACATAGGTGCCTCCATTCCGCGCCCGGAGAACATCGAGAAAATTAACCACCTTGGCGCGTTTAATGTCCCGCCAGGCTTGGTTCAGGATATCCAGAGTCAAACGCGGCTGCCCAGTAGTGATCGCCTTGAAACAGGCATCCATCAGAAGAACCATGACCTCTCGTAAGATGCCATCCGTCCACTGTTCGATGTAGTGAGCTGGACCATCCACGGTCTTCCTGTCTGCCTCATCTGGAATTTCCCGCAGACCCAGGTGTCCATCCTGTTCGAAAGGCAACAACAAATCCAGCATCGTCAGGAATGCATCCAGGCGCGGGCCTGTGAATTGGGTTAATTCGAAATAGTCATTCCAGCGGCCCTGCACCTCGGCATCGCCCGCGGTCCATGCAATCGGATTGCAGGAGGCACACACAATCGGCACGCCAGTCAGGTTGGACAATTCCAATAAACGGCGGCGCAACCCTGGCTGGGTAATGTGCTCCACTTCATCAACAATGAGCAGTTCCACGCCACATTGCTGAAAATAGAGTTCCAGCAGTTGAAGGTAGTGCTCTTCGTCACCGCGTAAGGTGGCGGCTCCGCAAGCCAGAAGCATGCGTTGGAACAATGGCTTGGGGGAGCGATTGCTAACCGGCGCATCAATCTTGATCACAGGAACGTAGTTGCGCCTGGCTTGCACCACTGGCAAATAATTCACCGCATACCAGTTCAGCAGACTGCTCTTCCCGGCGCCTGAGACACCACCCACCAGAAAACAACGCTGTTGTCCAATGCTGCGATACCGTCGAATAGTATCCAGTTTCTCGATCAGCGCCTGCAAAGTCGGCGTCAGAAGAAAATAGAGGTTGGTCAACCACAGAAGACGATCATCCATGTCCAGATGCGCATACTGTACAGCCAGGTGCTGGCGCAGACTGGCAAACCCGGCCTGGCGAACAGTATCCGGGTCCAGAGACACCGGTTGCTGGGTGATCTTCAATGCCAGTTGGCGGCGCAGGCTGGAGAGCTGGCTGCCTCGTAAAACATCGGCTCTGCGATTGGGATCCAGAAGTTCCACCTGTTGTTTCAGCCGTCCATCTTCAAGCTGCCAAGCTGCCGCCCAGGCGCTCAAATCGGCCAGCCGTCGGGCGACATTCACGTTCATATCGAGATTCAAGATCTGCAAGGCAGGAGGTGAAATGTTGGAAGAAAGCGGCGCGTTCATCAGAGCACCTCCCCGAGTGTCTCCAGAAGACGGGTTCGGGGATCGGCATCTTTCGATTGCATCTCGGCCATGAGTTGTTCAGCCTGCACGATTTGCTCCGCTCCCAGCGGTGGGGCAGTTGAACCTTTGCGCGGCCTGCCGGGCCGCCGTTCCTGCAATTGCTGTAATTTGCGGCGGATCAATTTTTGCTCTGTTTGGCGCTGCTCGATCAATTCCCTGGCTTCAAGGATGTGGACCAACCAGGAATGAGGACGCAGTCTGTGCTGGGGATCGCGCTGGCGAATCAGGTCTTTCGCCAGCTCCAATTCCCATAAACTCACCGATTCATAGGTGCCATCCGCTAATCGCAGTTCACGAGCACAACCATCTCCCAGCCAAATTCCATTTTCGAATACGGCAACCCGGCTCACATCACTGGGATCATATCTCAAGTGGTATCGTCTCTGGCATCCCTGGCGATCCCGGCCACGCAGACCTGCTAATCCAACATCCCAATAATGCAAACCGAACAACGCCAGCCCTTCACGAGTGGCAACACGGTTTTCCGGGTTCAGCCGCCAAAATGAACGCTCCACTTGGGGTGTGAGAGGTGGAGCGAGTGGGGTCATCAATTCCAATCCGTGCAGCCACTTCTCGTGAGGGGTCAGCCCGTCCAACTCCCGATGAGGGGTATGTAGATAATCAATAATCAACTGGTGCACGATGCGAAGGATGTCTCGATATAGCAGGCAGGCAGCCTGATTGGCGTTGTGCCAGTGACGTTTGTCTGGTTGGAGGATCGCTCCAGGCAACAGTTCTCGAATCTGGCCGGATAAGTTCCCAAACAAGCGTTCAACTAAAGCCCCATAGCGAGCCTGATAGGGCGGGCGGAACACCAGTTCCATTCGGGTATATCTGCCACCCCCAGCCAATGCCCGAGTGAGATCTTCCAACGAATAGCTGTGATGCGCCCACGCATTATCCAACGATAATCGCTGAGGAATGCCGTAGCAGTTCCAGGGCAGATCGATGCCGTACTTGTCCAGCCCCAGTTTGGGCCAGATTGCATGGTGCAAAGCCCCCTGAATGCTCTCAATGCAAGGAGCCTCATAGGTCAGGTAGATACCCAGGACCGCGCGCGAAAAAGCATCGATCAGCACAGTCAGCCACAACCGGCCAATCACTTCCCGGAACTCATCATCCACATGGAGTACATCCAGCAAGCAGTGATCGGCGAAAACATGTTGCAATGGCAAGACCGCCGTTTGAGCAAAACGATCAAAAAGCATAAAGTTGGCTTCCCAATCGGCCTGTCCGTGGCGCAGGACATACGTCTTTTCACCTTCCCCGGGCTGAGTGTTGAACCAGCTCACATAGCCATAGAACCATGAGCGGGAGGGAAGTCTGATCTGCGTCAGTCGCTGAATTTGCTCCGGGTCGGACAAAAAATCATCAATGACTTTACGTCCATCCAGTAGACGTTCCACCAGATCATCAAAATCGCGGCCTGCCGCATGTCCGAGATCCAACCACCAGCGCCGGTTATGCTGCCATATCTGTTGGGCAATGTTGTACACCGTTTGAGCGCGTAACGGTGGATTGCTGCGATAGAAGCGCCGAATCACGGTATCCACGAAATGCTGGGCGTTCGGATCAATTCGTGTTTTGCCAAATGTCTTGCGATGCAGGGCGGCCGCGATCAATGCCCGATCGCCGAAATGGAGTCGACACAGCCGATGATAAGCATAGTACGAACTGCGCGAAACCGGCGACGCAATGGACTGGCAGGCCTGGCGGGTTATGTCTGCCAGCGAGAACGACTTGGCGGCGAGGCAATACTGGCGCTTGATCTGTTCAATCTGGGCCTGTACCGCCTCCACGATCTGAATAATCCGATCTGCGCGTTTGAGAAGCCGTTCCGGCAAGGTTGTCGCATCAGCCCCATAACGGAGGTCACTTTGTCCTGATATTTCTAACTCATTCTCCAAGTCCTTGCGATTCGTTGCAAAGCGCGTTATCGCTTGTGCGCCAAACAGTTCCAGCAGTGTGAATTGGTGAACAGCCCCGTTGTTGGCCGAGCGCGCCTCCACAACCAAGGGCTTTTGGGAATCCCAGGCAAGAATTTCAAACTGCTCCGCGGCATGTGAAAACCAACGTCCAGTTTGGAGAACATCGGCAGCAGTGAGGGGAGACGAGCTGAATGTTTTCATCGCTCACCTCCTTCGGGAAGCCAGATACTCGCCCCAAGGTGAAAATCCCCCTGCCAGAAAAACGGTTGGCGCCAGTTCATCTCAATTTCACCGTGCCAGAGCATGTAGTACAGACTGGTTATCAAAACATTCACTTTCATGCCCGGTTCCAGCTGGCTTAGCACAAGCTTGGGATGAATTTGCCCCCGCCCCTTCAATTTCTCCAGCCACCAGTTTGCAGACTCAATATCTGCGTAGCACTGTGTCCGAAATGCGGACAGAAAATCAAGACTGGCGTATTCCCAATCCGATGGCAAAGTTTGATCGGTGTGAACCACGTATTGCCAGCCGCGCTCCTGGCAGATCAGTTGTGCCGCGGCTTCACGCTCGTGCAACGACTCGTGACTTTCACGGCGGGACTGAACCGTTACTTCATGCAGTTCAATCTTTCCATTGACCCGCCAAACCTGAAAATCCGGCGTGTACCTTCGCTGGCGTCCCTTCCCATCGCTAAAGATCAGTGTTTCAGGCTGGCTGACGTAGTCCACAACCGATGGGTCCCGTTCCAGCAACAGGATTAACTTGCGTTCCTGCTCGGATTCAAACTGAACAAGGCGATCCCGTTTGTTGGTGGTCACCCCGCGGAAATTGTTGCCCAGACTGATGACGCGTCGCACGTTGTCTGTGGGCGGTTTACGTTTCATGCTCATGGGAAAAGACTCCTTTCTTGAGTTGTGGTGGATGAAATCTCCGCATTCCAGAGATGCTCTGAATTCAGTATATCCATCCAAAGCCTTTTCCCCCAATTCAGTCACAAAAGGAGGCCCTTTGACACCCCAAACACCATTCCATTCCAGAGTTACATTGGATACGACATAGAAAGCTGTGATAAAAGCAACCCTGGCAAGATCTTGGGGTTGGAAAATTACAACAGAGTCTTAATAGTAAGAACGTGAGGGCAAAGTATGCGCCCAAAAAGGAGAATTTTAATGAGGACAGTTACAGTTAATCGAAGACCCTACGAACCAAATTTTATCCACGCTTTCTACGCCTGGGTGGACCGATTGCCCATACCCAACTGGCTCCTTTTTCTCTTGCTTTTTCTCTTTATTGGCCTCATTCAGCATGTGGTGGCTTGGAGCAAAGGAATGCTGGCCACGGGCGAATTCAACTTCGATCTGGCCACGGCCGGCTATTGGCTCGTTGGAGGATTATTTCTAGGCATTTATGTTTTGAAGGGCGCCGCTAAAGCCCTGGATGAGTTTCGCCCGCTCTTGAATGCCACCGAGGAAGAGTATACGGAACTGAAATACAGGTTTGTGACCATCCCGCGTGGGGTGGGAACAATTGTTTTCCTGATAGGACTACCTCTGGGAGCCATGAGCGGTATTTCCGATATGGCAATCGCTCCGGCAGTGGACTATGCTTTTCCCCAAATGAGGATTGGGATTTGGATGACAGGCGCGGCGACAGCCTTTCTATTTTTTTACCAGATCATACGTCAGTTGAGGCAAATAAACGCGTTCTATGCCATGTCGAAGCAGATCAATGTCTTCAATTTACGGCCAATGTTCGGGTTTACACGTTACACAGCCATCTTGGGGATCGCGCTGTTCTTTTACCAAGGCGTGGTCCCCTTGGCGCTTGATCCAACCGCCTTCGCGAGCAGACTCGTACTCGACACCAGTCTGGCTTTTGTACCGTTGATCTTGCTCATGTTCTTTGTTCCGATATGGGGTGTCCATCAACATCTTGTTAATGAAAAAGATCGAATTTTGCAGGAGATAAACTCCCACATGGCGACGATCTTTGAGCGAATCCGGTCCGCCACCTTCGAGCAGGAAAACTATGAGAAGATAGGAGATATGAACACCGTGTTCTCAATTCTGAAGGGACAGAAGGAAACCATAAAAGGCTTGAGCACGTGGCCATGGCAACCGGGCACTCTCACCGGGTTGCTTTCTTCGCTTCTCCTGCCGATTGTTCTCACGCTGATAAGGGATCTCATCCTGAAATTTCTAGGTGTATAGCCTGCTAATTGAACAATCCTTGATACTCGTACTATCGTCCAGGCGGGCAAGATGCTGGATGTGGACGTGCTCGATCACATGGTCATCGGCCAGGGACGGTGGGTGTCGTTGAAGGAGAGGGGATTGGGGTTTGCGTAAGATGCAAAAAGGCTGTATATTTGCCAAAATTATGTGAAACGACGCGTAACACCCCCAATTGGGATGTTATCCAGAAAGTTTCTGCATAAGACGCCGTACAGGGATGTTCCACGGAAAGTTTACGTGGAATACATAGTTAGCCCGCCCTTCTATACAAGGTCATAGCAATGGAAATTAGAAGTGATTTTGCATCTGCAAAGGTGTATTTAGAACGTCTCATTATTTTCGGAAATGTATTTCACGAAAATAATATTAAACATTGGCCCTACTTAAAAAACAATGAGGACTTTAAGTTAGTCAACAACTTAAACGATGAAGCCCATCATAAATTTTATGTGATTTATAGCACAGGTAGAGATTTAGCTGTATATATGTCTTTCCATTTAGAGGCTTTCAACTACCCTGCTGATTATCCAACTCTTACATCTTATATTAATTCCTTTGATGATGGTTGGCTTGACGAAATAGAACAACTAAAGGAAACATCAACCCAAGCAAAAGAAGAAAGGGATAAGTTAAAACATAATTGCCCTTTGGCTGTGAAGGAAATGATTATTCTTTTCGACAAACAGATAGAATTGCTTCAACATATCATTGACACTCTAAAGATCATCCGAACTACCGACATATATAAAGTTGAAAGTGAAGGAAAAGTAATGGAAAAACCAACAATAACAGTGCAGGGAGATTATCTGTCTTTTCAGAATGTTTCGACGGAAGGACACGGACAAGTCTTTATTGGAAAATTCAACAAAGCAGTTGCAACACTGAATAATGCTGGGCAAACTGAACTCGCTACCGCTCTTCAGAAACTACAGGAAGCAATTTTGGCAAGCGACTACTTATCAGACGACAAGAAAAAGGAACATATTGAGGTTCTTAATCAAGTTGGTGAAGAAGTTGCGAAGGAAAAACCAAATGGAACTTTGATAAAAGTTATGAGTGATGGCTTATTGTCTATTCTCAAATCCATTCCAGATATTGCAAAAGCAGTTTCGGCTGTCATCCCTCTTCTTCCTCGATAGACAAAAGCGGGCTAACAAAGCGTGCAGCTGACGGTGGGTAGGCAGCGCGTTTTTTTGAGCCTTTGTCTGGCTTCGAGTTTTTTCTGCTCCCAAACAGAGTCCACGCCCGCCCACACGCAGGTAACGTAAACCGTTGGGTTGCTTTGTTGCAAACATAGAGAAAAGAGTATTAAGTGGGTCGGTTTCTGGACAGCGAAAAGTGAGGCAGACACAATTCAAAATCGGTTCACAATGTTTTTCTGAACCAGCATGTTCAGAAGGTGTTTACAAAAAAGGCATCGCTTTAAGCCTTCTGGTATTAAAGAAAGACGGGAATCTATGCTAACTCTATTTGAACAAGCCATTGCCCACATCAAGGCAGGCGATATCGAAATGGGAAAACAATTCTTAGCTGAAGTACTTAAGCAGAATCCAAGAGACGAAAATGCGTGGCTGTGGATGACGAAGTGCGTAACAGACACAGAGCAAAAAAGATACTGCTTTGATCGAGTTCTCAAGATCAATCCACAAAATCAACATGCCTTAGAAGGCTTAGGATGGCTGAATAAGTCCGTTTCTCCCAGTTCTCAACCTGCAGCAAAGATAGTTCAACAACCTATTCATCAGCGCAAGCCGCAAAAGAAGAATTCATTAATACCCCTATTGGCAGTAATTGGATTGTTAGGCATTGTTTGTATATGCGGAATAGCATTGTTGGTTTTTCCTGCCTTTGTTAACTCCAGTGCTTCAAGCCAACAGAATAATCCTGTCCCTGTTCAGAAAACAAGACCAAACTACGCACAAATGCTTGAGACCAATGGCTTTACATATTCCATGAGTGATAATGAGGGTAACCCATCATACACTAGTCCATGTGGTGCGGCAGCTATTGTAAAGCCTGACAATGTTGGATTTATTGTCGACGACCTCAGTTCGGATAGAGATTGCGCTACAGCGGACATAGGTCGAATAATCGGTGTAATGTACCCGTCAGAGGTTTTTGATTGCGTAGTTACCACTATAGCCTTACTCGATGGATTCGATCAAATGCTTACAAGAACAGCAGTCGGATATAAAATTACAGTAGCCGTTACTGAATATGAGCACACCCTCGTCGTTATCATATTTGATCCGCGCTAACGAAATAGCTGAACTTGGCAAATCCGTTTACAAGGATTTGGTAAAAATTGGCAAAATCTGATGGAAGGTTTATCAGCATAAACACCGAAAGGATTTTTGGTCGCTTATCAGAAAGGCAATTGCCCGAAATCGAATCAAGGGCAGACTGCTCCCAAACAAAATCCACGCCACCCCAGCGCAGGTAACGCGAACCGTTAGCCCGCAATTGAATTTAGAATGTCTTTCAATTATCCTATGAGCATCAATCAAATCGACATCGGCAACTTTTTCCAAGATATGAGAAGGTTTTTTAGGGCACTATCAGAAATGCAAAAGGACATTTCTGAAGATTTGGATACAATACCAACCAATCAACCTTATCAAAGAATTTGCGATTTTGGATGTGGGGATGGTCTGTCTACTTTAAACTTAACATCATCTTTGGGGGCGGAAAAAGCATTTGGCGTTGATAAATATGAGTCAAATATTAACCGAGCAAAATTGTGGGGTAGAGCGCTCACAAAATTTATAGAACTTTCCGAAGTAAACGACGATATAGATATTGATTTACAAGATCAGGCTACCAAGGTCATTGCATTGCATCAAAGCATAGAATTTAAAGTTGGAGATGTTGCCAGAAATGAAATGCCATCGAATCTAAATATTGCTTACTGCAATTTATTGTTGGTAAATATTTATAAAAGCGCGTACGAAAATCAATTGTCTGGAATTTCTGGAGTCGAAGCAGCAATAGAAAATATTTCAAAATCTCTCGTTGGTGGGGGATATTTTCTAGCAATTGAACAATATGGTCAGGGTCTTGATTTCAATTACCTTTTTGAGAAAGTTGGATTAAAAGGTAATGGAATCCCTTTTCTTCGTAAACCCATAACAACAGATAGTCGCGCGTTCTTCGTAGAAAACCGCATAAGATATGTTTACAGAAAATGTTTATGATTTCGCTTTGCGGGCTAACAAAGCGCACAGTGGACGTGTGGGATTCTGCGCGGTTTTCAAGCATTTTCTGACTTCGGGTTTTTCTGTCATCAAAGACTCCTCTTCACCCCAAACTCCCGAAACTCCCCCGTTACCTCTTCCCATTCAATCCTAGACTCATCCACCCGCGAAGCGCGCGGGCCTTGCTTCATCAGTTCCACGAACTGCTCCACCTTTTCGCGCGTCCCCTCAGCAACCGCCTCCACCGTGTCGTAACCGACATTTCGTACCCAACCTGTCACTCCCGCCTGCCGTGCGGAATATTCCACGTAGGCGCGGAAGCCAACGCCTTGCACGCGTCCCTTCACCCACACGTGCGCGCGGACGAGGTCACTGGCGTCGGGCATTTCTCCTCCGTTCGATCAGACGGTTGACCGCGCCCCACACGGGGACGAGGAGAACCAGTCCAAGCACGAGGATATAGGGGAAGAGATTCGTCGCCACCACGCCGCTCCGATTTTCGCCGAGAGTTGATTCGCGCCAGCGCACTTCCAGATCGCTGAGCGAGTAGTTCAAGGCTTTACGCGCACCCTGCTCGCAGTCCATCCCATCCGCATAGGCGGAGATCAGCGCAGAGAGTCCCGTCGTCCCGTAATTGTCGAGCAGGAAGCGCACGAAGGATTTGGATTCCGCGTACGCCAGAAAGGCGCGTCCCGTATCAGGCGGGAAGGCCGCGCAAAGTTCGGAAAGAGGCAGGAGCGAGTTCGAGTCCACGGCCGCGGCGAGGGTCGTTTCCAGGTCGGGGTTGGGAATCAATTCCGCGTTCGTTGCCATCCCCTCAGTCAGCCAGACGGGCAGGCGGTTGTAATTTGGCCCGAGGCTTTGATACAGCAACACGTGCGTCAGTTCATGCGGAGCCTGCGATTCGAGCGCGAGACTTTGCTCGGGCCCGGGCTTCACCGAAAGCATCACCACGCCCAGCGCGGGGCTGGCGTGTCCCTGCACCCAAACCTGCCCGCCCAGTTCGAGCGCGCTCTGCAGGTCGGCGGGAGTGGCGTAGACGTACACGTCAACCGTCCCCGCGGCGTTCAGCGGGACGAGCGCCCGCGCCGATTCGCGCCCGCGCCGCGCCGCGTCCAGCACCGCCGAGCCGAAGGCCGCGTCGCCCTCGTACCAGTGGACGCGCAGCGCGCTATCCGCCAGTGTTTGCCAGGCGAAGCGGTTATCGCTGTAAATGAAATCGAATTGGCCGCTGGTGAAACGCGTCCCGTCGGAAAGCGTCACGTCGAACCAGTACACGATGCGGGCGAAGGGCGGCAGGAGGTTGAGCCGCGCGTCGTAGCGGTAGCCCGCCGTCCCGTCCGCGTTGACCGACATCGGCTGGGTCTGCGCGGGTCCGTCCGTAGTCCGAAACGTCACAAAGGCATTTTGGATGGGGATCGGGGACTGGATGCGCGCGAAGAATTGGACCTCGTCCCCAAAGCGATGCTCGGCCCGCGCTTCCACCACCTCGCCTCCCGCCTGACCCGAAACGGGCCGCGCCATCCCGAACATGATTGCCAGCCCGAGCAAAATCACAATGGGACGCGGAAGAACGCGGATGGACGCGGATTTATCTTTGTGTTCCTTGGTGTCCTTCGTGTTTAACATGGGGTTACCTGCCCAAATATACCAGCAAGGGCGTGAGAGTGAGAGGGCTGAGAATGGTGCCGATGAAAATGATGGCGGTGACGAGAGACGTGTCCAGTTTGTATTCGGTGGCGAGCACGGCGTTGGTGACCGCGGCGGGCGTGGCGGTTTCCACCAGGTTGCCCTGATGCGCCGCGCCTGTCAATCCGAACGGGATGGCGAGCAGAAATCCCACCAGCGGGCCGACGATGAGACGAAGTCCCGCGCCGAGGCCGAGGGCGCGCAAACTGTGCGACCACTCGACGCGCGCCAGTTCCACGCCCAGCAGAATCAGCATGAGCGGAATGGCTCCGTCCGCGGCGAGGCCGATGGCGCGCTCGAGCGGCGCGGGCATGGTGACGTGAAATTGATTCAATGAGGCCGCCAGGATGACCGCGTACACCGTCGGCACTTTCAACATGCCGAGCGCGGCTTGCTTGAAATCGAGGTGACCAAGCGAGGCAATCAGCACGCCAACCGTGTTGAAGAGAATGGACGTGGTGACGAAATACAACGTGGCGTGCGCGAGGGCGTCCTCGCCAAACGCGAAGGCGACGAGCGGCAGTCCGTAGTTACCTGTGTTGGCAAAGGCGGCGGTGAGCAGGACGGCGGTCATCGTGAGGCGGTCGAGACGGGCTATTTTTCCAACGATCAAAGTCAGCGTGGACATGGTCGCGAAAACCGCCAGGCAGAATCCGATGGTGCGCGCCATCTCACCGAGAGGCAGGTCGTTGTGGAGCAGGAGGTCGAAAACGAGGACGGGACTAAAGAGATAAAAAATGACGCGCCCCAGCGTGCGCGAGTCGATGTGCAGGGCGCGTCCGAGCAAAAAACCTGCCGCGCCAATGAGCATGACGGGCAGGAGGTTGTTGGCAAACGTGGCGAGGAGTTCGGTGAGGGACATTGGAACGCGAATGTTGCGAATAGCGCGAATTTTCCCGAGAGTATCAAAAAACATCAACACAAAGGCACCAAGCCACAAGGACACAAAGTTTTTTTCTTTGGGTCTTTGTGCCTTTGTGTTTAAAAAACACAGTCTTTTCAGGCACTTTCTGAGCCTATTCGTGTCATTCGCTGATTAGCAAAATAGGCGAGGAAAGAGTCCTGATTTGGAGATTGCCAGATGGCCAAGGAAGTCTATTTCTTCTTTTTCCCGCCCTTTGCGGCTTTCTTTGGGGCAGGTTTCTCTTCTTCGTCTTCATCCAACAACTCGATTAAATCCATGTCGGGATCAATTGCGAGGAAATCGAAGTGTTCCATGTCTTCGGTGAAGGACAGGTTGGCGAGCGCGTCTTCGATGAAATCGAGTTCGTCGTCATCTTCGGTCTGGACGAGCAGGTTTTCGAGGTAGGTACGCACGTCCTCGCCGCCGACCTGTGAAAGCGACCAGATGATCGCCGATAGGATGGTACTGTCCTCCTCCTCGTCCAACATGCGGAGCAGGGGCAGGCGCGCGGCAGGCAGGGACAATTCGCCCGCGGCTTTCACCGCCTCGAGGCGGACGTTGCGATACTCGCTCAACATCATGCGGACGATGGGTTCCGACCAGCGCTCTTCGTTGGAACGTCCCATGGCGATCAGCGCGCTGGCCTGCCAGTCGGGGTCTTCGCGTTGGACGGCGGCCTCGATCAGCGCGGGGACTTCCTCGCGCGAGGAATATCCCAGCGATTCGAGCGCGCGGCGTCGGACTTCGGCGTCGTCATCGTGCATGGCGGCGAGCAGGGCCTCTTCGGCGCGATGGAGTACAGATTCGGGAATCTCATCCATTTCGCCCAGGTCCACGAACAGGTTGAGGACGCGGGCGGCTTCGGCGCGCGCGTCGGGTTCGGGGTCGCTGGTGATGATCTTTTCGTAGACGGGGAGCAGTTTCACGTCATCGCACTCGGCCAGTAGGCGCATCGCTCCCGCGCGGACGGGCGCGTCGGGGTCGGTCAGCAGGGCGCGGGCGAAGTCATCGAAGGAGACGATGGTGGCCTCATCGAGCAGGGCATCCAGTTCCTCGAGCAGGGTCCGCTTGCGGGTCAGGGAGATGCGAGGCCACACGTCCAGCACAAGTTTGAGCGAAGCGGAGTCAATGTCCGAAAAAAGCGAGAGATACTTTTTCGGAAAAGGTTTGCTCGGTTCGAGCAGGGCGTCAATTACAGCTTGAAATGGATTCTTGGTCATGGGGTGGGAAGCACGATTGGGTTGATGAAGTCCATCACGTTGATGTAGAGCATGAAGAGCAGCAGCAGGAGCATGCCTGTGGCGTGGACGGCGTTCTCGAATTGATGTGGGACACGGCGGCGGGTGATGAGTTCGGGAAACACGAAGAGGATGCGTCCGCCGTCGAGGGCAGGGAAGGGGAGTAGGTTGAACAGGCCAATGCTGATGGTGAGCGTGGCGATGAGATAAAGCGTGCTGTAGGTGGGCGCCTGTGCGGTCGTGGTGGGCAGGGTCTCGCGGCTTTGCACGTCCGTGCTGACCGTCAGGTTGAAAATATCGAAGATGCCTTTCAGGCCGATGAAGCGTCCCTCTTCGGGGGCGAGCGTGCCGCGTAGCAATTTGGCAGGGAGCAGGAGCAGGGCGCGTCCCTGATCGTAGACGCTGGCCGCGGCGTAGCGAACTGACCCGCCCCAGGTGTTCACAGGGATGACCACCTCGCTCATGCGGATGCCGATCGCTCCCTGACCTTCGGGCGGGTTACTGCGCGGCGTGGCGGTGACGGTGAGCGTCTCCTCGCCGCGCTGGAGGACAAATTCCATGGGCTGTTCGAGATGTGCGCGGATGATTCCGCTGAGCGTGTCGAAATCGGTCACGGGCTGACCCGCTGCCTGCACGACCACGTCGCCGGCGAGCATCCCCGCGGATTCGGCGGGCGAATTTGGTGCGATCTCGGCCAGCATGACGCGGCCCAAGTCGTGATACCCATCCATGCGGACGAGGAAGACGAAGATGAGGAGCCCCGCCAGCAGGTTCATGATGGGACCCGCGAAGAGGACGCCGAGGCGTCTCCATGGCGAGGCGGCGGCGAGTCCGCCCGGGATGGTGGGGTCGTTCTCTCCCTTCGGGCGTACGAATCCGCCGAGGGGGAGCCAGTTGAGGGTGAACTTGGTCTCTTTCCAATGGAAGAGGGTGAGCATTTTCGGCGGCAGGCCAAAACCAAACTCTTCGACTTCGATGCCAAAAAAGCGCGCGGCGAGGAAGTGTCCCATTTCATGAACGAGAATCAACCCCGCGAAGGCGAGGAAGAAGATCAAACCAGCAAGTGCAGACGTATTTTCCATTTTTCTCCAGTAACGAAACAAAACCAGCCGTGAGGCGCGCCCATTATATCCTGATTCAAAATGCGGAAATTAGCGCAGGGTGAGACCGAGTCCACGCTGGAACTGCCGCGTGACAGGCGGGCCGCGTCCCTTATAATATTGGATGTGACCTCGCTTCTTTCCAGACTGAAAGCGGACTCCATCTTCGCCCGCGTCCTCCGCAACAGTGGATTCCTCTTCTCGTCCACGGTCGTTTCCGCCGCCCTGGGATTCGTGCAGGGGATTCTCATCGTCCGCCTGATCGGCATCGGGCAGTTCGGCGCGTTGACGGCGGTCATGCTCTTCGCCTCGAACGTAAACCGCCTGCTCTCGTTCCGCATGAGCGAGGTGACAGTGAAATATCTCGGCGAGGCGCTCGCCCACGACGATAAATCCCGCGCGGCCGCGCTCGCCAAGTGGATCGGACTCGGCGAGGCGTTCACCTCCGTTTTAGCCTATCTCGTTCTTTTTTTCCTCGCGGCGTGGTTTGCAGGCGACGCGCTTCTCACGGGCTATTACCGCGTCTACGGACTCTTCCTGCTCGCCAATCTTGTCTACGAGACGTCCACGGGGGTTTTGCAGGCTACAGATAAATTCAAGCGCGTGGCCTCGGCAAACTTAATTCAAAGCATTGCCACCATCAGCATTATCATTCTGGCGTTTTTCATGCACTGGGGCATGTTCGAGATTCTGGTCGCGTACCTCGTCGGCAAGACGCTGGCCGCGCTGGTTGTGACCGTCTCCGCGCTCGCGGAATTGACTCGCAAACTTGGCCGCGGCTGGACACGCGCCTCGTTTGCCTTGCTCCCCGATTGGAAGTCCATCGTGAAGTTTGCCGTCAGCACGAACATCAACGGGACGGTGAATCTGTTCGCCCGCGATAACATCCCGCTCTACATCAACTACTTCGTCTCCGACGCGGCCACGGGTTATTTCAAGATCGCGTCGAGTCTCATCAATCTCGTCATGCTTCCTATCGATCCGTTCATCTGGCCGACCTACGCCGAGATCACCAAAACCATCGCACAGAAACAATGGGACGCGACTCGCCGCCTGCTGAAACAGGTCAGCCTCATCGGCGGCGGGTGGACAATCCTCGCGGGCGCGGGGCTGGCGACGCTCGGCTGGTGGTTCATCCCGTTTGCGTATGAAGTGGAAGCCGCGCCCGTGCTCATCTGCGTGTTCCTCCTGCTGATCGGCTATGGCATTGCCAATATTGCCAACTGGAATCGTCCGCTCCTGCTCGCGCTGGGACGCCCCAACGACCCGCTCATTGTTGCCGCGGCGACGGGCGTGATCGAACTCATTCTCATCGTCCTGCTCGTCCCCTCGGGCGGATACCTCGTCGCCGCGGCCATCTTCTCCGCGTATCTCGCGATAAGCATCCTCATCAATGTCGCGCGCGGACTGTCTATTCTTAAACGCAACGAGGCGGCCGCATGAAAATCGTTGCCATCGCAGGTTCCACCATCCCGTCCGACACGGCCAATAGCATTCAAGTGATGAAGGCGTGTAATGCGTTGGTTCAGCTTGGACATGATTTAACTCTCATCGTTCCTGACTCATCCTCCCGACCTTCGACCTTCGACCTTCGACAGATTTACGGCATTTCCACCTCTTTCCCCATCGAATGGTTGACTTCCACAAATCGAAGATTGTTCACTTGGAACGCCGTTCGCCGCGCGCTGAAATTAAATCCCGATTTGATTTACACGTGGTTTCCGCAATCGGCGGTTTTTGGATTATTGTATAAATTCCCGGTCGTTTTTGAGATTCACATTCATCCCACCGGACTCTTCGGCCCGGCGTGGCATCGCGCCTTTGCGACCCTGCGCGGCCGCAAACGACTCGCATCCAGTACGCAAGCCCTGGCGAATCTGCTGGAACGCAAACATCATATTCGTTTCAAACCGGATGAAGCGGTCATCGCGCCCAATGGCGTGGACCTGGAACGCTTTGCCTCATTACCGGACCCGGTCACTGCGCGCCAAAAACTGGGACTCCCCGCCATATCAACTGTGATATGCACCGGTCATCTCTATACAGGGCGCGGCGCGGAACTATTCCTTTCGCTTGCAAAAGAACTTCCAAAGGCACACTTCGTCTGGGTCGGTGGACGTTCCGAGGATGTTATAGCATGGAAGAGACGTGCGGACGCGAAAAAAATTCCCAACGTCACATTTACGGGATTCGTTCCCAACACCCAAATTCCGCTCTATCAAGTCGCAGCGGACATTCTTCTCATGCCGTATGGTCGTACAATCATGGGGTCGAGTGGAAGCGAAAATTCGGCCAGCATAGCCAGCCCGATGAAAATGTTCGAATACATGGCCGCGGAACGCGCCATTGTTACGTCCGATTTGCCGGTCATACGTGAAGTGTTGAATGAAAAAAATGCAGTCTTCTGCGATCCCGACGATCTGGCTTCATGGAAATCCGCATTGGAGAATCTGCTCAACAACGCATCAAAACGCATGTTATTGGGCGAACAGGCAGGGAAGGACGCGAATGGTTATACCTGGTTGGCACGTGCAGAAAAAATTTTGAAAGGATTATAACCTGCATAACATGAAAACTTCCTTTACCGAATGGTTGCGTTGCACAAAACACAACCTTTTGGATCGGCCTTGGTTCAAGGTTTTTTACAGGTCTGGGCTATATCATGTCCATACGAACGATGGCGTGCATTTGAAATTTCCTCATAATCCCTTTCAGCCATTTTTGGAAATCTGGGGGTATTTGAAAGAGGGAGAGTGGCGGCTGGAGGCGGGCATGAACGTGCTGGACGCGGGAGCGTACCTGGGAGAGTTCTCCCTGTACGCCGCGGCGCGCGTCGGCCCTGCTGGCCGCGTTTTCCTGATGGAACCAGACCCATCCAACCTGAAACGTCTCGAGGAAATTTTCGTGATCAACGGGGGCAGGCCTGCAAATCTCGAGGTGATCGGCGCGGGCTTGTGGGAGGAATCGGGCAGTCTCGAATTTGCAGCCGGTATCAATGGCAGTTCAACGCTCAATATCGGAAGTGCCGAAGCAAATGAACGCGGAAGCCTGCATCGCCTCGATGAAAAAATTTCCCGGGCGAATATGCTCACCGTCCCGGTGATGTCCCTGCCTGATCTCGTGCACACATATCAATTGGCGCGCCTGGATTTCGTCAAAATGGACATCGAGGGGGCGGAAGTGGAGGCCGTGGAAGGCGCGGGTTTTGTTCTCTCGCGATACAAACCGAAATTTGCCATCGCTTCGTATCACCGGCGCGCGGGCAAACGCACCGCCGATTTTCTACCGCCAATCTTTCAGGCCTCGAATTATTTTGTCGAATCTGGTTTCCCGTGGCATTTAACAACCTATGCCTCGCCGATTCCCTTCCCGCGTTGAATTTCTGCCTGCACGCTTATAATTTCCTCCATGTTTTAGAAACCCGATTTCTGCGAGAAATCGGGTTTCTGGGTACAATCTCCTCCATGAAATTCCACCTCCTAGTCATCTCCTCCAGCCTGCTCCTCGGCGCGGGATTGTCTGCAATCCAACCTGGGGACTTCCTGCTCGGCTGGCTGGTCTTCTCTTTTCTCTTTCTTCTTTCCTTTTACGTTTTACGCTTTACGTTTTTCTGGACGAAAGCCAATTCCTCCCTCGCAACTCTCCTCGCCATCGCGTTCCTCCTCCGTCTCGCTCTCGGCGCCACGCTCTACCTCGCCCTCCCCACAGGCGGATATGAAAACGTGCAAAATCAGGGCGGCTACATTTTCTACGACTCATTCCGCCGCGACGCACAGGCTTGGGAACTGGCGCAGTCTGACCAGCCGATTCTCTCCGCCTTCAACAAGAATTTCTACTCCGACCAATACGGCGGACTGCTGGCGTTCAGCGCTGCGGCCTATCGCTTCCTCTCGCCCGACGCGCATCGTCCGCTTCTGCCTGTCTTTTTTGGCGCGTTGACGTCCGCGCTGGGCGTTGCCTTTTTGTGGAAGGCCGCCGCGCGTCAATGGGACGCGAAAATCGCCTTCGCCGCCGCGTGGATCTACGCGCTCTATCCCGAATCCATTTTGATGGGTAGTTCGCAGATGCGCGAACCCTTCCTGATGGCGTTTGTGGCGATTGCGTTGTGGGGATGGGCGGATTACCAATCCGCCCCACGCCGCGGTTGGCCGTGGCTCGCCCTCTCTTTCGCGGGCATGTTGCTCGTCTCGCCCGTTGTCGCGTTGCTGACACTCGTCATCCTCGCGGGCTGGATGTGGGTGACGCGCGAGCATGGCCGCGTCTCGTGGATAGCGCTTATCATCATCGGCATTGTCTTCCTCGCGGGGCTCTACCTCCTCGCCTGGGGACTGGAACGCGACCAACCCTTCGGCTCCTCTCCGCTCGGCATCATCATGAACTGGTCGCGCGACGCCATCAAATGGGACGTGCATCAACTCGAACGCGGCTCAGGCTGGATCCAAAAACTCTTCCGCGAAATGCCCGAATGGCTGCGTCCGCTGTTCGTGATGGTCTACGGCATCACCCAACCCGTCCTGCCCGCCACCTTCATCGAGCCGACGACTCCGCTTTTCCGCGCGCTCTACATTTTCCGCTCGGTGGGATGGTACGCGCTCATCCCTCTTCTTTTCTACGCGCCGTTCGCCATCCTTCGGCGGGAAACTGGCTCCGCGCGTCGCCTCCTTCTCTGGCTGACAGCGGCCGCGTGGACCTGGATCATCGTCGCGGCCCTGCGCGGCGGCGCGGACTCGTGGGATAATCCGCGTTACCGTGTCATCCTGATCGCGGTGGAGGCTATCGTGGCCGCGTACGCGTGGGTTGGCCGCGACCGCTGGCTGGTCCGATGGGGACTCGTGGAGGGTGTTTTCATCCTCGTCTTCACGCAATGGTACGTCAGCCGCTATTTCAAAGTCGGCGGGCAACTTCCATTTGGAATTATGATTCTACTGATTGTCATCATTGCCGCATTGATCATGGGGATTGGCTGGTGGTGGGATCGGAAGAGGGTGCGTCGCACCTGACGGCCAAGAGAAACCTGACAGGCAGGGTGCGACGCACTCGCGCCTGCTTTCACGGTATAATTCAGTCACTGAATTTTGATTTTTTGCAAGGAGACCAAATGCCAACCGCCATCATCACGGGAATCACGGGACAGGATGGTTCCTATCTCGCTGAGTTTTTGCTTTCCAAAGAATACAAAGTGGTGGGTGTGGCGCGGCGCGCAAGCACCGTCACCTATGAGCGCATCGAACATTTGCTGGATAAAATCACTGTCGTTCAGGGAGACCTGTCGGATCAGGGCTCGTTGATTGCCCTGCTCGAAGAGAACAAGCCCAGCGAAATCTACAATCTGGCCGCCCAATCTTTTGTGCCCACATCCTGGAACCAGCCCGCGTTGACTGGCGATGTGACGGCGTTGGGAGTGACGCGCCTGCTCGAGGCTATCCGCTACGTGAATCCGAAGATCCGCTTCTACCAGGCCTCGTCCAGCGAGATGTTCGGCAAGGTGATGGAAGTTCCCCAGAGCGAGACCACACCCTTCTACCCGCGCAGTCCATATGGCGTGGCGAAAGTCTACGGACATTACATCACGGTCAACTACCGCGAGTCGTTCAATATATTCGCCGCTTCGGGCATTCTCTTCAATCACGAGTCCCCGCGCCGCGGCCTGGAATTTGTAACGCGCAAGATCTCGGACGGCGTCGCGAAGATCAAACTCGGCCTGGCGAAGGAACTGCGCCTTGGCAACCTCGAGTCTCAGCGTGACTGGGGTTTCGCGGGTGATTACGTGGACGCCATGTGGCGTATGTTGCAACACGACACGCCCGATAGTTTCGTCGTCGGGACGGGCGAGACTCACTCCGTGCAGGAATTCTGTGAGATCGCCTTCGGCCGCATCGATCTGGACTATAAAGAGTATGTCATCGTGGACGAACGCTTCTACCGTCCCGCCGAAGTGGACCTGCTCATCTCCGACCCTTCGAAGGCTGGAAGCGTCCTTGGCTGGGAGCCGAGAGTCGGTTTCAAGCAACTGGTCGAGATGATGGTTGATTCGGATATGAAACGCCTGGGCGCGAAAGTCGCGTAACTGAAATCCGTCATTGCGAACGAAGCGAAGCAATCTCCTCTGCGATGTAGGGATTGCTTCGTCGGGAAGAGCGCCCTCCTCGCAATGACGGGAAAAAAGATTCCCATGCCCGAACTCTCCCTCGTTGTCCCCGTTTATAACGAAGAGGAAAACCTGCCTCTTCTCTTCGACGCGATTCGCGCTGCACTCGAACCGTTGGCGCGCCCGTGGGAGGTCATCTTCGTGGACGATGGCTCGCGCGACAAAAGCGTCAGTGTCCTCGAAAGCCTGTTCGGGCGCGACCCGCTCCACGTCCGCGTGATCGAGTTCCGCCGCAACTTCGGTCAGACGGCGGCCATTGCGGCAGGCATTGACCATGCGCGCGGCGATGTCATCATCCTGCTCGACGCGGATTTGCAGAACGATCCTGCGGACATCCCGATGCTGCTCGCCAAACTGGATGAGGGCTACGATCTTGTCAGCGGCTGGCGCAGGAATCGCAAAGACAATGCCCTGACGCGCAACCTGCCCTCGATGCTGGCGAACGGGCTGATCTCGCGTGTGACGGGCGTGCGCCTGCACGATTACGGTTGTACGCTCAAAGCCTATCGCCGCGACGTGCTGGAGGGATTCAAACTTTACGGCGAGATGCACCGCTTCATCCCCGTGTTTGCTCATTCGGTGGGCGCGCGCATCGCCGAAGTGGAAGTGCATCATCACGCGCGTAAATTTGGCAAAGCAAAATACGGACTCGAGCGTACGCTCAAAGTTGTTCTCGATCTTTTCACTGTAAAATTTTTACTCAGTTATTCCAGTAAACCGATCTATCTTTTTGGCGGCGCGGGGCTCGCGCTGACGTTTCTCGGGCTGGCCGATTTGCTCTATCTTTTCATCCGCCGCTTTTGGGGAATCCCTGCCTCCACTTCGCCGCTCTTGTTGGTGGGAGTCATGTTCGCCATCATGGGCTTCCAATCCATTTTGATGGGGCTGATCGCGGAGATGCTCGTCCGCACCTATCACGAATCGCAGAGCAAGCCCACCTACCGCGTCCGTGCCCTGCTCGAACAGAAAAACGAAAATGATTGACTGGTGGCTTCGCAACCGCCGACTCATCCTGCAACTGGCTGGCACATTGCTGGCGATCTTTTTGCTTTATCTGCTGTTGAAAGGCGAAGGCTGGGATGAGATTCTCGTCGCGTTGCAAACCATCTCGCTCCTCGACCTGGCACTGGTGGCGGGCTTCTTCGCCATCTCGCGTTTCGCCACTGCCGCACGCTGGCATGTGCTGTTACGTTCGGGTGGCGTGGACATTCCCTTCCGCGAGACTCTTTCCCTGACCTTCACGGGATTGTTCGCCTCCAACTTTTTGCCCACCACCATCGGCGGCGACGCGGTGCGTCTGGCTGGCGCCATGCAAATGGGATTCGACCGCGCTGTCTGTCTCGCCTCGCTTGCCGCGGATCGTCTCATCGGGATGTTCGGCATGAGCGTGGCCGCGCCGCTTGGCCTCTCCTACTCGTGGGGCACGCTCTTTGGAAGTGCGTCCGCCCTCGCCGTTCCCGCCTTTCTGCGCCGCCCTCTCGATTTTCTGAAACGCACGTTCAGCGCATGTTCCCTCTGGCTCAAAAAACCTGGCGCGCTTTTCCTCTCGCTGGCCTTCACGTGGATTCACATGCTGTGCCTGTTTGCGTCCATTTCGGTCTTCGTGCGCGACCTCGGTACGCCCATTTCCTTTTGGATGATCGCGGGCCTGTGGAGTCTCACCTACTTCGTCACGCTCATCCCGATTTCCATCAACGGCCTCGGCCTCCAGGAACTCTCGTTCACCTTCCTCATGTCCAATGTGGCTGGCCTCAGCCCGCAAAACAGTCTCACCGTCGCCATTCTCATCCGCGCCTATTTTCTCTTCTCCAGTTTGCCGGGCGCGGCTTTGCTCCCGTCCACGCTGGCGGACATGGCGCGCCAAAAAGACAAATCATGAACCGCTCCCTCTGGATCACGCTCCTCCTCGTCAGCGCGCTGGCCGCGACCCTCGCGCTCGTGCAGGCTGTCCCGCAATTGCAGGGACAGGATATTTCGTTGATGCGCTCCAAGTGGACTCTCCTGCTCGGCCTCTTCGCGCTGAACGTCCCCGCGGCGGGATTCGCCGTCTGGGGACTCACGCGCGGCTGGTTCGACTCGCTCCTCGCCCGCCTCGACTCCACCTCCCTTTCTGGACTTTGGCGGGGCGCGGCCGCCCTGGGCGTTATCCTCCTCCCCTCCGCGTTCTTGTTCGTCCGCCTCGGCTGGTTCGCGGACATCCTCCCGCAACTCTTCCCCTCGCTGTGGCTCTTTGTGTGGATCAGCATCCTCGCCGCGCTTTTGGTCAAATTGACGACACGCCTTTCGTTCACAGCCTCCTTCGCCTCTGTGATTTTGACTCAAGCCGTGCTGTTCCGCGTCTGGGGCATCCTCAACGCGGTGACAGATTTTCCGTTCACCCGAGAATACTCCGAGACCAGCCGCTTCTATTACGGCTCGCTCTGGTTTAGTGACTCGCTCTACGGCATGGACTTGCCTCTTTCCACCCTGCATCCCAGCCGATATTTGTTGCAGGCCATTCCCTTCATCGTTCCCAGCCTGCCGCTCTGGACGCATAGACTCTGGCAGTCCCTGTTGTGGATTCTTCTCACTGGAACAGCATCCTACCTTTTGGCGCGCAGGCTGAATCTCTCCAGTAAAGGTTTGACGGCACTCCTTGCCATGTGGGGCTTCGTTTACTTCTTGCAGGGTGCGGTCTATTATCACTTGCAGGTCTGTGTCATTCTCATTCTGTGGGGTGCGTCATCCAAACATCCACTTCGTTCTTTTATCATCGTTCTGTTGGCCTCGCTCTGGGTGGGGATGAGCCGAGTCAACTGGTTCCCCGTCCCTGCCATGCTGGCGATTGCGATTTATTTGCTCGAAGAACCATTCAAAAAAGATTCGAACCTTTTCAAATATTTCGCACACCCCGCCCTCTGGACAATCACCGGCCTCCTCTCCGCCCTCCTCAGCCAGACGCTCTACGTCTTCTGGTCGGGCAACGCGGACAACGCCAGTGACTTCGGCACCGCCTTCACCTCCGACCTGATCTGGAGCCGATTACTGCCGAACGCAACTTACCCGATGGGTGTGTTGGCTGGCATTTTGTTGGTTTCCGCGCCATCCATTCTCGCGTTGATTTTCATTTTGCGCGGCAAACGCGCTGACTGGCACATCATTCGTCCCCTTGGAATTTTCTCCATGCTCCTCGTTCTCTTCCTCGGCGGACTGGTGGTCAGCACCAAGATCGGCGGCGGCGGCGACCTCCACAACATGGACGCGTACCTCGTCCTGCTGGCGCTCGTCGTCACCTCGTGGTTCGCAGGCCGCGTCGCGTCCGAAACACAGATCCACCATTGGGGTCGCGTGCCCGATTGGATTCTCGCCCTCGCCGTCCTCATCCCTGCCGCGCTCTCCATCGGCGGAGTCAGTCCGCGTTTCACGTATGACCGCGGCCTCGCGCAGAAAGACCTCGACCAACTACGAGCGCTGGTCGAGCCCATCGTCAAAGAAGGCGGCGAAATTCTCTTCATCAGTGAGCGTCACCTCGTTACGTTCAATATGCTCGAGGGCGTGCAACTCGTCCCCGATTACGAAGTCGTCACGTTGATGGAAATGGCGATGTCGGGCAACGATGCCTACCTCCAGCGCTTCACCTCCGATCTCGCCTCGCATCGCTTCGCGCTCATCGTCAGCCGCAAACAGCGTATCGTCAAAAAAGAGGGCGAGCCTTTCGCCGAAGAAAACAACGTCTGGATAGACGCCATCTCCACGCCGCTCCTCTGCTACTACCAGCGCAATCTCACGCTCGAATCCTCCAACACCCTGCTCCTCGTCCCCTCCGAATCCGCGGACTGTCCGTAATGCGCCTCCTCGTCATCACTCACGAATATCCTCCCATCGGCGGCGGGGGCGGCGCGGCCGCCCGCGACATCTGCCGCGGATTGGCGCGTCGTGGCCACGAAGTCAAAGTGTTGACCGCGCATTTCAAGAGACTTCCGACTCGCGAATCAGACCAGGACGTGGATGTGATTCGACTCCGCTCGTGGCGTGGACAACCCTTCCGCGCCTCCCTACCCGAAATGGGGACTTTCGTTCTTGCCTCGCTGTGGGCGGGTCGCCGTTTAACGCGCGTCTGGCAACCCGACGCCATTCACGCGCACTTCGCCGTCCCCGCGGGCGCGGCCGCGTGGATGCTCTCCCGCTCGACGTGCGTCCCCTACATCGTGACAGCCCACCTCGGCGACGTGCCTGGCGGCGTCCCCGAAAAGACCGACAACTGGTTCCGCTGGCTTCTGCCGTTCACGCATCGCATCTGGCGCGATGCAGCGCGCGTCGTCGCGGTATCCAATTACACGCGCGGACTCGCTCTGAAACATTACAACGTGCCGATTGATGTGATTCCCAACGGCGTGGACGTGTCCGCACTCGCGCCGCGCGGACTGAAGGTCAACAACCCTCCGCACATCGTCTTCGCGGGACGATTTGTCGCGCAGAAGAATCCATTGCTCGTGCCGCGCGTCCTCGCGACATTGAAAGACCTGCGCTGGGAATGTTCCATGCTCGGCGATGGCGCCTTGCTCGAAGAGACTCGCGCCGAAATTGCGCGCCTCGGCCTTGTGGATCGCGTCCATTTGCCAGGGTGGGTGACGCCCCAAAATGTCCTCGTTGAATTTGCCCGTTCCGATATTCTTTTCATGCCCTCGCGCGCCGAAGGACTCCCCGTCGTCGGAGTGCAGGCTTTAGCCAGTGGACTTGCCCTCATCGTCGGCCGCACGGGCGGGTTCGCAGATTTGGTCTCGGACGGCGAAAACGGCTTTCTCCACGATGCCGACGACGCGGACGGACTGGCATCTAGTCTCCATTCTCTACTCTCTGACCCTGCCGCACTCCTCTCCGCCCGCCAAAAAAGTCTCGCCCTTGCCCGGACCTTTGACATCGAACACATTGTAGACGAGTACGAAAAAATTCTTTTGAGTATCAACCGCGAAGGATGCTAAGAAAAAAGCATTTTCTTCACGCTCTTCGCGGCCTTCGCGGTAAATTAGAAATTATGAAACCCATCCTCCCTCGCGTCATCTATGGCAACCTCGGCGACCTCGCAAGCCGCTGGGGAGTTTTGCGCGCCCTGCATCAGCTTGGCGTGGAGGATGTGACCGTCTTCCGCAATCTTGCCATAGACATGCCCGCACTCCCCTTCCGCGCGCTCGACTATCGTCCCCTCCGCAACCTGCGCCTCGACCGCGCCGCGCGTGACGCCTTCCGCCGCGCCGACACTGTCCTCTGGGCCGTCGGCCTCGACATGCAGGATGACTCCAGCCTGGCGCGCATGATGTATCTCTGGGTTGCGTTCCGTCTTTATCGCGCCCTCGGCTTGAAAATCGTCTGTCTCTTCCAGGGCGCGGGACCCGTCACCACCCGCGCGGGACGCGTCCTCGCCCGCTCCGTCCTTTCGCAGGTGGATACCTTCGTCGCCCGCGACCCTGGCACGTACGCGCTAATCGAAAAATTGAACCCCCGCACGAAACGCGTCCTTGCCCACGACGCCATCTTCCTCCCAGGCTTTGAAGAAGATCTCTGGCCGCTCGAA
The DNA here is from genome assembly GCA_003598975.1 of Anaerolineaceae bacterium. Classification (GTDB taxonomy): domain Bacteria; phylum Chloroflexota; class Anaerolineae; order Anaerolineales; family Villigracilaceae; genus Denitrolinea. Next base: position 56,947 of record QZIJ01000124.1, read on the forward strand.
GATCTCAACCATCTTTTCGATGGGGCCGAAGGACCGCTCATCGGCATCAACATCCGCCAGTGGTTCCACTTCGCCTCGTCCATCCTGCCCTATCAATTTTCGCGCGAGAAATATCGTCAACGCTCCGAAGCGCAGATGCAGGAACTGATTCGCTCGATGACGGAGCTCATCGCGTCACTTCGGACCCGACAACGGGCGCGCGTCCTCCTGATCTCCGCCTACCAAAAAGATGTCCTGCCGTGGGAAGACGACCTGCCCTGGCTGGAACGCGTCAGAGCCAACTTCGCGGACGATGACGATGTGAAGATCATCAACTGGCGGCTCGACATGTATCATTACTATTACCTCATGTGCGCTCTCGACTTAATGATCGGGATGCGCCTGCATTCTTCGCTGGCGGCCTTACGTTTTGGTGTCCCGTCCATCAACTTGAGTTACACTCTCAAAGGCGGAGACATCCTCCGTCACATGGGCTTGCCCGATTCAGTGGCAGACTTGCGCGACTTCATCGAGTCGCCGAAGGATGTGTTAACCCGCGCCGAGTCCATGCTGGCGAATCACGATACCGAGGTTGCAAAAGTCCGCGCGGCGGTGGGGAAGGCAATCGAAGAGAATATGAGCGTTTTGAAAAATCTCTTGAACCGATAATCTGCGGAGCGTCTTCTCAACGCGAATTGCGCGAATGAGCGAATGTCGCGAATCAACAAAAAAATTTAAAAAAATTCGCCCAATTCGCGGCATTCGCGATAAAAAGACCTTGGCACAAAAGAGACCAATCAAAACTCAACAACATGAACCAAAAAGAAACCTACTGGCACAACGAAGCCCCCAAATATCACTGGGCACACTCGCGCCTGAAACTCATTGCCGAGACGATCCGCGGCGACGCGTCGGCGAAATCCGTGCTTGACATTGGTGCGGGGTCGGGGACGCTGGCACCCTTGCTCGGACGCGGCGTCCGCTATCTCGGCCTCGACATCACGGGACGCAAAGAACCCGACGACGCGTGGCCGCCCATCCGCTTCTGCGATTTCGACGACGCTGATTCCTTTTCCGCCCTGCTCGACCAACCCTTCGACGCAGTGGTCATCTCTGGCGTGTTGGAATACCTGAAAGATTGGCGCGGCATCCTGCGTCTCGCCGCGACGAAGGCCGTGAAGCCAGGCGGACTCCTCCTCGTCAGCGCGATTTATTTTCGCTTTTACGAGACCTTCCCGATGAAGCGCCATCCCGCCTGGATCAACCGCTTCGCCCCCGCCGACATCCGCGCCGCGCTTGCAGACAACGATCTGCACCTCGATGTGACCTGTCCCATGTGGGCGGGCGGCTACCCGTGGACGACGACTCTTTCCCGCGCGTTCGCGCGTCGTGGAGAGTCTGCGCATCCCAAGTGGATTCATTGGATAGGAGTCAATCAGTTTTTGTTTGTTTGTCATCGCGAGAAATAATGGAACAAAAACCCGCACCAAACAAATGGTGGATACTTCTCCGCTGGCTTGTCCCGCTGGGATTGATCGGTTTCCTGCTGAGCCAGATTCAATGGGACGAGATTCTGCCCCTCCTCTCGCGCGTCTCGTGGACGAGTTTGCTGGCCTCTGCGCTGGCATTTCTACTCTCGCAATTCATCATCGCGGTGCGCTGGCAATATCTTTTACGCTTACAGGACATTCGCATCCCGCTGACGCGTCTGACGTGGCTCGTGCTGGTCGGCGCGTTCGCGTCGAACTTTTTGCCGACCACGGTGGGCGGAGACGTGGTCAAGATGGCAGCCGTGGTGCAGGGACAGCCCAAACGCGCCGTTGCAGTCGCGTCGGTGGCGGCGGATCGTCTCTTCAACCTCGCGGCCATGTTCTTCTGGTTGCCGTCCGCGTTGACGCTCGGATGGTGGAGTCCACTTCTCGAAACGGGAGCCGCCTCATCGTCCGCGCTGACGCGCATGCCTTTCGTGGAGAAAACCTGGTCGCGCGTCAAACGCGTCTTCGAGGCGGGACGCGCCTGGTTCACGTCGCCGCGCACGGTGATGGTCGCGCTGATTTGGTCGTGGCTGTCCATCGGCGCGTCGTTCGTCTCGTTTTGGATCGTCACAACTGCGCTGGGGATTTCTGTCACGTTCTGGCAGGCGGCGGGCGTGGCGGTCATCTCGTATTTTGCGGCGTTGCTGCCGATCTCGGTGAATGGATTGGGATTGATGGAGGGGAGTGTGACCGCGCTGCTGGTGACGCAGGGCGCGTCGCTCGAACAGGGTGTGGCCGCGGCAGTCCTGATTCGTTTTGTCACGCTGGCAGTGAGTCTGCTCGGTGGTGTGCGTCTGCTCTGGCATCGTGAATTGCTTGCGGACGCGCGGCGTGAATTGTGATTGAAAAATTCTGATAAACTTGGTGAGTGCGTCGCACCTTTGTCGTCAGGACGCGTCTTGAAGATGAAGGTGCGACGCACCCTCTGTGCAGGTTTAATCAAAACAGGAGAAAGTATGACCGACAAAAAATCCGAGAGTGGCGAATACTGGGACAAGCACGTGGTCTCGTGGGAGGCCAGCACGTATTACACCGATAAGAGTATGCCGAAGCCGAATTTGTGGGATCGGTTCTCGACGTTTTTCCGCGGCTCGTCGTTGTACGACCGCATGACGATTGCCATAGAGATGCTTACACCTTATGTTAAAGATCTAACCATTTTGGACGTGGGTTGCGCGTCAGGACGTTTTGCGAACATGCTGTTGGACGCGGGTGCGGCGCGCGTCATCGGTGTGGATGTGTCGGCGGAGATCATCGAGATCGCCAACGAGAGGCGGCTTGCAGGTCCGAACAAGGATCGGCTGGAATTCTTCGCTGCGGACCTCGCCAAGCCGATTCAACTTCCGCAGGTGGATCTGGTCACCAGCCTCGGCGTGATCGAATATTTCGACCGCAATGACATGATGACCTTCCTCAAAAATACGAAGGCCAAGTATTTCTTCCACGATTTTCCCGATGTGGCGCGCACGACCAACTGGCTCTTGTGGTGGCTGCGACAGGTGTACATCCGCGTCAATAAATGCCCTGGCGTCTACCTCTACAAGCGCGATGAATTTACTGATTTGGTCAAACAGGCTGGCTTCGCGGGCGATGTGTGGTATGTGCGTCAATCGCTCTTCCATTTTGCATCCAATCTGCCGCGCGATCCATTGCAGTTCAAGAAGTAATTCTTTGTAACCGCCAATCACGCTAAGGGCGCGAAGGCTATGAAAAAGAAAACTTTGCGTTCTTAGCGGGCTTCGCGGTAGATTTGAAATGCCCCGAAAATTCCTCTGCATTACCATTGATATCGAAGCGGACTACGCTAACACGCAGGGACATACGCGTCTCTTCGAGGAACCCGCGCTGTTCGAGCGCTACGTGGACCTTATCCGCCGCGCGGGCGTGAAGGTGACGGGATTCCTCGTCACGTCCATTTTGACGCGCTACGGAGAGGGCATCCGCAAATTGGAACGCGAAATCCCCATCGAGTTCGCGCTCCACTCGCATCACCACAACACCGAAACCAGCGGCGACCGCGACGAGATTCAACTGGCGCAGAAAACCTTCCGCGAATTTTTCGGCAAAGAGGCCATCGGTTATCGCGCACCCATCGGCGCCATCTCACGTGAGGGGATTGGCAACCTGATGGACCTCGGCCTCCGCTACGACGCTAGCGTGTTCCCGTCCATCCGCCCGGGCAAGAACGGTTACTGGAACACGCACATGCCCATCGAGCCGTTCCGCGTGACGCGCGGAAACGACTCCATCCTCGAATTTCCCTTCCCCGCTTTGCCCACAATTCGGTTAAACTTTGGCCTGCCGTGGATCAAACTCTACGGGCTGGGACTCTCCGCTGCGCTGATGCGCCTCTTCCCGCCGCCCTCGGTGATCGCGTTCACCACCCACGCGCACGACCTCTACGCCCCGCACCTCAGCGACGGCGTGACCGCCCTCGAAAAACGCGCCCTGCTCCGCAACAGCGAGCGCGGCTTCGACATCCTCGAAACGATGATCCAACGCTTCAAGGACGCGGGCTACGAATTTGCTTTTATGAGCGAGATCTGCGACCACGTGGATTCGCTCCCCAACCTGCCATCCATGCCGCTTGATGAATGGCAATACTACCTCTTCAAGGATTTTCCATGGCGACAAAATTCGAACAAAACCTCCAAAAGTACGCCGAACTCGCCGTCCGCGTCGGCCTGAACCTTCGGCCGGGTCAGCGGCTTCTCGTGCGCGCTCCCTCTCCCTATGGCGTGGCCTTCGAGCACGCGCCCCTCGTCCGTTATGTGGCGGAAGCGGCCTACAAGGCGGGCGCGCGTCTCGTGGATGTGTTCTGGGGCGATGAGCAGATGGAACTCATCCGCTTCGCACACGCCCCGCGCGACTCGTTTGCGGAATTCCCCAAATGGAAACTGGCTATCCCGCTCGAATATGCCGAGCACGGCGACGCCATCCTAACCATCTCGGCCACCGATCCCAGCCTCTTGTCGGGGCAGGACCCTGAATTGGTCAACACCTATCAAGATACCGTCTGGAAGGAGATGAATCCCTACCTGAAGCATGGTTCCAGCAATAGCATGAACTGGTGTGTCATCTCCGCCGCGCGTCTCTCGTGGGCGAAGAAGATGTTCCCCAAGCTCACAGCGGAAAAAGCGCTGGCCAAGCAGTGGCAGACCATCTTCAAAATGTGCCGCGTGGATGCGGACGATCCTGTCGCCGCGTGGAAGGATCACATCCGCAATTTGCAAACCCGCAGCAAATATCTTAACCAGAAACAATATTCGGCGCTCCACTACACCGCGCCCGGCACAGACCTGACCCTCGGTCTGCCGAAAGGACATCACTGGGCCAGCGCGCGCGAAGTGGCGAAGAACGGCATCGAATTTACCGCCAACCTGCCCACCGAAGAGACGTTCACCATGGCTGACCGCACCCGCGCGGACGGGATCGTCACCTCCACAAAGACACTTAACTACAGCGGAACGTTGATCGAAGGAATCGTTGTCCGCTTCGAGAATGGGCGCGTGGTCGAATCACACGCCAGTAAAAACGAAAGCGCCCTGCGCAAGATGATCGCCACCGACGAAGGCTCGGCGCGCCTGGGTGAGATTGCCATCGTGCCGCACAGTTCGCCCATCTCCAAGTCGGGATTGATGTTCCACAACACGCTCTTCGACGAGAACGCCTCCTGCCACATTGCGCTGGGACGCGCCTACAAGTTCAACATGCAGGGCGGCCTCGAACTCACTGACGAGGAGTTCGCGGCGCGCGGCGGCAACCAGAGCCTCATCCACGTGGACTTCATGATCGGCTCGGACAAAATGGACATTGACGGCATCACCTCCGACGGCCGCGCCGAACCCGTCCTGCGTAAGGGCGAGTGGGCATTTAGCGTCTAGGCAAACATCTGCGAAACCCTGAAGGTTTCCAAAACCCTTTAGGGTCTCTGAATCACCCAGGAGTTTCACATGCCCAAACATAGAAAGCCGTCTCGAAAATCCCCTCAAAAAACTTCCGTTGGAGCCTTCCTGCGCCGTCCCGCGGTGCAGTTGGGGATGGTCGCTGTCGTGGCGCTGGTCGTCTATTTGCTGGTGGCCGCTTCCGGCGGCGCGGGAGGCGGTCTTTCATCCACCATTAGCGTGAACGAGGCCTATTCCATGTATCAGAATGGCGCGTTCGTGCTGGACGTCCGCACGGTGGATGAGTGGAACGAGTACCACGCGCCAGGCACGACGCTCATTCCACTTGACCAACTCGCTTCGCGCGTGGACGAAGTGCCGCGTGACCGTCCGATAGTCGTTGTCTGCCGTTCGGGCAACCGCTCCGACGAGGGACGCGACATCCTGCTCGACGCGGGCTTCACCCAGGTCACCAGCATGGATGGCGGCCTAAATGAATGGCGGACGAAAGGCTACCCGATCGAACCATAGCCCCCGACCCTGACGGTTTTTGCGAAGCACCCCGTAGTGAAACGGAGCGGGCAAAACCTTTTGGGTTTCTTATAATTCGCCCGAGGAGACCAGATATGAACCTGACCATTTCCCAGCAACAAGGCCAAGCGCCGGTGACCGTCATTCACCTCGACGGTAAACTGGATTCCAACAGTTTCCAAAAATTGATCAACGAAGCCAAAACCGCGTTCGAGAGCGGAGCGCGCCATCTTATCCTTGACATGACCAAACTGACCTACATCAGTAGTGCGGGCATTGTCGCGTTGCATTCCGTCGCCAAATTGTTCCGCGGCGAATCCCTGCCCAATGCCGAAGCGGGCTGGAACACCATCCGCTCGCTGGAGAAAGAACGCGCCGGTGGCGTTCAGCAGAACGTAAAACTGCTCAACGTGCCTCCCGAAGTGCGAAGCGTGCTCGAAGTGGTCGGACTCGCCGCGTCCTTTGAGATACACACAGATTTGGCGCAGGCTGTCGCGTCGTTCTGATTTTGATGTTGCTGATTGACCGCCATCCCAGAGCAGGGTGGCGGTCATTTTCTTTCTTGACATTCTTTTTCATTTGTGTATAATTGAAAAAGATTTTCATTATCAAAAAGGAAACTATGAGCGCTTCCCCAACCATGAGCGAACAATGGCTGTCCACACTGCAAAACAGTGGCTATCGGCTGACGGGGCCGCGCCGCGTCATCGTTGAGATCATGGCGGCTTGCGAACGCGCTCTCGGGCCGTTGGAACTCTTCGACCTGGGCCGCAAGGAACAGCCCGGGCTGGGCCTGGTGACGGTCTACCGCACGCTCGAAAAGATGGAAGAACTCGGATTGGTGCAGCGCGTCCACCAGCCGAACGGCTGTCACATGTACCTGCCCGCAGCGCGCGGCCACCAGCATCTCATCATCTGCCAGCAATGTGGTAAGGCAGAATATTTCGAAGGCGAAGACATGGAAGCCTTTTTCAACCAGGTGGCCGGGGAACATGGATTTACCCTGCGCGAACACTGGCTTCAACTCTTTGGCCTGTGCGCCAATTGCAAATAAAAAGGAGATTCAAAATGGGAAAAGATGTGCAGGAACTTGTACGCATGAGAGATGTGGATACGCTCTTTGAACTGTTGGAGGAATCCGACGATTGGATGAACCAACTCGACGCTGCTGAAGGTCTCGCCCAACTTGGCGAACGCGCCGGGCTGGACTTTTTGCGCGGCGCCCTGCAAAGCGACGCGCGCGAAGTGCGCGAATATGCCCGCGAAATCCTCGAGGATCCGTCCACCAAACGGAGGATCGAAGAACTCGAAGCGGAGGAAAAACGCAAATTCGCCGAAAAGGTGCGGGGCGCGCGCGGCCGTGTGCAGAAAGGCCGCAAGGTTTTCATCTACAAAAGCCTGTTCCTACCGCTCGGCGAAATCCTCGGCGATTCGCCCGAAGGGGAGGCGGTGGACATTCCCGCGCTCAGCGAAGTCGGGCTCGAAGGCTGGGAGGTCGTCAACTTTATTCCCAAGCGCGGCTCACTCCTCGTCAGCAACGCGGACGAACATTTCACCGGCGCGTACTTCATCCTGCGTAAGGAAATCGCCGCGGATGACATCGCAGAATTGGACACGCTCTAACACGCCCCCCGATTTTCCAGGAATTTACTTCCGTGGAGAAAACGGATTTTCACCAACCCAAATACCATGTTTCGTAAATTATTCATAACACTGACTCTCCTCGCGCTGACGGCCTGTTCCGTCCCCGCTTCCTCCTCAACCCCTGGCGGGTTGCCCGTCGTCGCGACGACCTCCCTCATCGGAGACGTTGCCCGCCAGATCGGCGGTGACAGCGTTTCTGTGAGCGTGCTCCTGCCGCCTGGGACCGATCCGCACTCGTACGAGCCGCGCCCGCAGGATGTGGCAATCCTCACCGACGCCGATCTCGTTCTCGTCAACGGCTTCGACCTTGAAGAGACTCTCGAACCCCTGTTCGAAAACGCCGTCAAAGTCATTGTTGTCTCCGACGGGATCGAGGCCCTGCCCTTTGAAGGAAAGCATGAAGGCGAAGACGAACATAGTCTCGACCCACACGTCTGGCAGGACCCGAATAATGTCATCGTCTGGGCTCACAACATCGCCGACGCGTTCGCGCAGGCCGATCCCGCGCATGCGGAGCAGTACGCTGCCAACGCGGAAGCCTATATCGCCGAACTCACCGCCCTCGACGCGTGGATCATCGCCCAGGTGGCGCGGATCCCGCAAGCGAATCGAAAAATCGTCACCGACCACACTGCGTTTGGATATTTCACTGCACGGTATGGATTCGAGCAGGTGGGGGCTGTGATTCCATCCCTCAGCAGCGGGGCGTCGCCCTCTGCGCAGGAACTGGCCGCGTTGGAGGATGCCATCCGCTCCAGCGGGGTGAAGGCTATTTTTGTAGGATCCACTGTCAGTCCAGATTTGAGCCGCCGCGTCGCGGACGATACGGGAGTGCGCCTTGTCATGCTGCATACCGGCTCGTTGAGCGGACCGGGCGGCGGCGCCGAATCGTACCTGGAGTTCATGCGCTATAACGTCAACGCGATGGTCGAGGCGTTGAGATAGCGTTGGTCTCAATACGGCGGCGGTGAGTGAGTAAGCCGCAAGCCGTGTCGAAACCCCGCCGCCTACTCGACCAACGGATTGTAGAATCATGTATCCCCATTCCCATCACCAGACCGACGAACCCATCCTCGACGTGCGGAATTTGTCCGTGCGATACGATGGGCGCGCCGCCCTCGATGACGTGACCTTCCACCTGCACGCGGGCGAACGCGTGGCGGTGGTTGGTCCGAACGGCGCGGGAAAGAGTACGCTTTTCAAAGTTGTCGCAGGCGTGTTGACTCCCACCTCGGGGACAGTGACCGTTTCGGGGTCGCGGCCCGCGGCGCACGTGTGCATCGGCTACGTCCCACAGCGCAGTCACGTGGATTGGAATTTCCCCGTCAGTGTGGCGGACGTTGTGATGATGGGGCGTTCTGCCGTGATGGGCGCGTTCCGCTGGCCGACCAAGCGCGATTGGGATTTTGTTCAGAACGCGCTCGATACGGTGGAGATCCGCGACCTGGCGAAGCGCCAGATCAGCGAACTTTCGGGCGGACAGCAGCAGCGCATGTTCATTGCTCGCGCCCTCGCGCAGCAGGCCGAATTGATGTTGATGGATGAACCGCTGACCGGTCTCGACCTTCCCGCGCAGGAGGGCATCCTCAACCTGCTCGATAAACTGCAACAACAACACGTGACGGTGATGGTCGCCACACATGATCTCGATCAGGCGGAGAAATATTTTGACCGCGTGATGTTGTTGAACCACAAATTGCTCGGCTTCGGCGCATCGCAGGAAGTGCTGAAACCAGAACGACTGATTCAAGCCTATGGAAATCGGATGCGACTGGTTGACGCAAATGGAAACCTGATGACGCTGGACGATTCGTGTTGTGGAGAAGAGGAACACGAACATGTTTAATTGGCTTCTTGAACCCCTCTCCTATCCTTTCATGTTGCGTGGACTCGCCGCGGGCGTGCTGGTCGGCATCGTCGGCGCGGTTGTCGGCACGTACGTTGTCTTGCGCGGCATGGCCTTCTTCGGCGACGCGCTCGCGCACACTGTCCTGCCGGGCGTGGCGCTCGGATACCTCGTCAGCGGCGGGGAGCGCGGGACCCTCTTTTGGTGGGCGCTTGGGACGGCCGTCCTCGCGTCGCTTGGCATCGGCGCCATTAGCAAGAACGCGCGCATCAAGGAGGATACCGCCATCGGCATCATCTTCGCGGGGATGTTCGCCCTCGGCATCGCCATCATCTCAACCGTCCGTTCATACGCGGTGGACTTGAGCCATTTCCTCTTTGGCGACGTGCTCGGCGTGACGAATCGTGACCTGGTCCTGACAGCCATCTTCGGCGGGATCGTGCTCCTGCTGGTTTTTATTTTCTACAAGGAATTTTTGACGCTCTCATTCGACCCCGTGCTGGCCGCTACCCTCCGCATGCCCGTCGGCCTGTTGAACAACCTCCTGCTGGCGATGATCGCGGTGACCGTCGCCGTCTCGATGCAGACTGTCGGCGTGGCGTTGATGGTCGCCATGCTGGTCACGCCTGCCGCGACCGCCTACCTGCTGACGCGCCGCCTGTGGAAAATGATGATGCTGGCCGCGTTCATTGGCGCATCTTCTTCGGTAATCGGGCTGTATCTCAGTTTCTATCTCAACATCGCCTCCGGCGCGGCGATTGTGTTGACCGCGACGGCGGTGTTCATTGCGGTGTTTTTGCTCAACCCGAGGCAGGGGGTGTTGAGGAGAGGGTAAAATATCCCCCATGCCCACTGCAAAACCATCCTCCCGCCTCTCGCACATTTTACGTTTTACGTTTTTCGTTTTACTCCTCACCTCCTGCTCTCCCACCCCCGCGCCTTTTCCCACCGAGACCGCGACCCTTTCTCCTCCCATCCTCCTGACACCTGACACTGTAACACTTGACACGGAAACACCATCACCCACTCCGATTCCACAAAACCCGCGTCCGCAATACACGCTGGACGTGCAGTTCAACTATTCCACCAAGACCGCCATCGTCAACGAGACCATCGTCTACACCAACAACAGCCCCGACACGTTGAGCAGTCTCGTCCTTGCGGTGGAGCCGACCTGCACGCAGAGTTTCACGCTCAATGGGATGGCGATCAATGGCGTGCCGACATCCAATTACATTTTCGATTACCGGAACGCGCAGGCGTATATTCGCCATCGTTTGGAGATTCCGCTTCCAGAGCCGCTCGCGCCCAATGGACAGGTGACGGTGCAGATCAACTTCGGGCTGATTCTCCCCATCGTCGGCAACTTCAGCGACGAGGCCAGTCTCTGCTCACAGATCTACGGCTACACCGCGCAGCAGATCAACCTCGTGGATTGGTATCCGTTCATCGTGCCGTATGTCGCGGGCAAGGGCTGGATTTTGCACAACCCTTGGTATTACGGCGAGCATCTCACCTTCGAGGCCGCGGACTTCGATGTTGCGGTCACATTCACGGATGGCTCACTGCCCGTCATCGCTTCGAGCGGGGAGGAAGTCTCCGATCCCGCCGCGACCACGCGTAGGTTCCGAATCGAAGCGGGGCGGACGTTCGCCTTGTCGTTCGCGCTCGACTATCGCGTCGTGACGAAGAACGTCGGCGATGTTATCATCCACAGTTATTATTTTCTGCCGTATGAAACTGCTGCCACTGCCGTGCTGAATGCCACTGCGCAGTCGTTCGAGATTTATAGCCAGCGCTTCGGGCCGTATCCGCACAAAACGCTTTCGGTGGTGCAGGGCGATTTCAACGACGGCATGGAATATTCTGCGCTCTACTATCACAGCAAGGGCATCTACAACAATTATGACGGCACATTGATGAACCATCTCACCGCGGTGTCGGTACATGAGACCGCGCATCAATGGTGGTTCGAGCAGGTGGCAAACGATCAGGGCTTCGAGCCGTGGCTGGACGAATCGCTCGCGACTTACAGCGAGATCGTCTATTACGAAACTGTCCAGCCCGACGTGTTGACAAAATGGTGGTGGACGTATCGCTTCGATCCCTACGTGCCGCTCAACCAGGTGGACTCGCGCATCTATGAGGGCGATGGCCAGCGTCCGTACTGGAATAAAATTTATCTCAACGGCGCACACTTTCAACAGGACTTGCGCACCCGCATTGGCGATGAAGCATTCTTCGCGTTCCTGCGGGATTACCTCGCGCAGATGCGCGGCAAGATTGCCACCACCGACGATTTTTTCCGTATCCTGCGCCAGCACACCAGCGCGGACATCTCGGACCTCATCACCCAATATTTTCAAAATCCTCATTGAGTCGAAGTAAACATGTACACAGGTAAACAGGTACACAAGTACACACGTGGGCGCACCCTTCCGCTTTCCGCCTTCTGCTTTCTGCTTTTAGCCTTCAGCCTTCTGCTTTCCGCCTGCAATCTGACCGTCTCTCCCGCGAACGCTACCGCGACCGCCCCATACGGCGCGCCATTTATTCTTTTGACACACGATCCGAACGCGGCGCCTCAGCCTACCATTGATGCGGTCACCTCGACCCCGACCGTTTTCCTAACTGAGATTCCCGTCCCCACGTTGACGGCTTCTCCCATTCCCCCGACGCCCGTTCCCCTGCCTCCCGTTGTCTCGGTGGCGCGTCCGTATTACATTCTCTACGCCACTATTGACTACGACAACCATCACGTCATCGTGGACGAGGCCATCGCGTACCCGAACCAGACGGGCGCCACGTTGAACGAACTCATCCTCGCGGTGGAGCCGATGCTGTATTACAACGCGTTCTACCTCACGTCCATTTCGTTGAACGGTCTGCCAATTGCCAATTACTCTCTGCAAACGCACCGCCTGACCATTCCTCTCTCCTCGCCTCTTCCCCCAGGCGGACAGGCCAATCTCGTCATTCAATATAAATTGAACATCCCTGTCAAACAAAAGGGGAATACTTTTGGCTGGCTCTCCTACCAGACCAATCTCACGGAATGGTATCCCTTCGTCGTGCCGTTCGATCCTTCCACGGGATGGGTCATCCACGACTATATGCCCTGGGGCGAGCACTTGACTTACGACTCGGCGGATTTTGAAGTCAACATTCGCTTCGCCGACCCTTCGTCCGCGCCGATTGTGGCCGCGCCTGCCCTCGCTGAATCCGACGGCGAGTGGACGACGTATCGTCTCGACGGAGCGCGCACGTTCGCGCTGTCCATGAGCCGCGAGTTCCTCGTGACGGAGTCCGCTGTCGGGTCCGTGGTGACGCGTTCGTATTATTTCGCGGGACACGAGGATGCGGGCGCGAAGATGTCCTACGTTGCCACGCAGATGGTCGGTCTGTTCGATCCGCTCTTCGCGCCGTATCCGTATTCGGTCATCAACGTAGTCGAGTTGGACTATAACGATGGCATGGAATACGACGGCTTGTGTTTTTTGAGCAGTTCGTTCTACGATGATTACGATGGCACGTCGCAGAACAACCTGGTGGTGCTTGGCGTGCACGAGATGGCGCACAACTGGTGGTTTGGACTCGTTGGCAGCGACCAGGCGATGGAGCCCTGGCTGGATGAGGCCATGGCAGTTTACAGTGAGCGTATCTTTTTTGAGTACACCAACCCTGGCATTGTGGACTGGTGGTGGCAGTTCCGCGTCAATTACTTCGGCCCGAGTGGCTGGGTGGACACAGACATTTACAACGGCGGCAACTTCCGCGACTACACGGACGCGGTCTACTTCAACGGCGCGACCTTCCTCGAGGCGTTGCGCGTCCGCATGGGCGACCAGGCCTTTTTCGCGTTCCTCAAGGATTACGCGGGACAGATGTCCCATCGCCGCGCCACCGCCGACGATTTCTTCCGTATCGTCCGACAGCACACATCGGCGGATATTTCGGATTTGATCGCGGCGTATTTCGCGACGAGGCATTAGGTACACAGGTACACACGTAGACACGTACACAGGTAAACACGTAGACACGCAGACATGTTTTCCCAAGACCTGTGTACGTGTGTACGAATGGACACCACCATGAGACCCTTCACCTTCATCAACGTCGCCGTCACCGCCGACGGGAAGATGGACACCATCGAACGGCGTGGCGCGGCAATTTCCTCCGTATGGGACAAGGCGCGCGTGGATCGTTTGCGCGCCGAAGCGGACGCGGTGATGGTTGGCGGGCGGACGCTGCTCGACGAGGATCCCAAACTGACGGTCAGAAGCGACGCGTTGCGGACAGAGAGAGTCGCGAATGGGTTGACGCCGAATCCCGTCAAAGTGGGAGTTGTCACAAGGGCGGAACTCAAACCAGATTCGGATTTTTTGAATGTGGGGCAGGCGCGTGTCGTAATATTTACAACAAACCAGACGTCAAGTATCCAAATTGAACTCCTGCGCTCGCGCGGTGTGGATGTGTTCGTTCACGAGAATCCGCGCGTGGATTTGGTCAAAGCCCTGGGCATGCTCCACGAATTGGGCGTGAAGCGTTTGATGGTCGAAGGCGGCGGGACACTCAACTTCGAGTTGCTCCGTCTCGGTCTCGTGGACGAGTTGACCATGTACGTGGCGCCGATGATCTTTGGGGGCGAATCCGCTCCCACGGCCGCGGCAGGTTCGGGTCTCGCGCGAAGCGCAGCCGTCCCGTTGAAACTGATCGGGAGCGAAGTCCATGAGGATGGCGGAGTCGTACTACAATACTCATTGAGGTAACCATGTCAACCATCATGCACGAAAAATTGGAAGAACTCCTGCGGAACGATCCCGACCACGAATGTGAAGGTCTCGGCCGCGACAGAGTCTGCGTCCGCATCGTCGCGATGGCGGAACTGCCCTCGCGCTTCGGCGATTTTCACATCGTCGCGTTCGAGAACAACCGCGACGGCAAGGAACACGTAGCCATCACCCACGGCAACGTGATCGGCGCGAGCGATGTGCCCGTGCGCCTGCATTCCGAATGCCTGACGGGCGACGTGATCGGCTCGCTGCGTTGCGATTGCCGCGACCAACTCGAGGCTTCGCTGAAAATGATCGGCAAAATGGAACGCGGCATCGTACTCTACCTGCGCCAGGAGGGACGCGGCATCGGCCTCATCAACAAAATTCGCGCCTACAGTTTGCAGGACGCGGGTCTCGACACGGTGCAGGCCAATCTCGCCCTCGGCTTCCGCGACGACGAGCGCGATTACGCCGTGGCCGCGCACATGCTCATGTCGCTCAACGTCAAGTCGGTGCGGCTCATCACCAACAATCCCAAAAAGATTTCGCAACTCACTGATTACGGCATCAACGTCAGCGACCGCATCCCACACATCATGCCGCCCAACGAGCACAACCGTTTTTATCTCGAAACCAAGGCCGCCAAATCGGGGCACATGATTGACTTTACTGGCCGCGAGCATTTGCAAGAGCAAAGCGACGCGCCTTTCGTGGACGGCATGTCCGAACCCGTTAAGGTGAATCGTGGATAGCCGCGTTGTCGTCATCACGGGCGCGACGGGCGTGCTTGGGCAGGAGACCGCCCGCGCCTTTGCCGAACGCGGCCACTCGCTGGCATTGCTGGATCACAATCAGGAAAAATTGGATTCTCTCGTCCGTGGACTGAACCTGCCCGCAGAGCGACTCTTCTCTCGCGTCGTGGACCTGCTCGACGCGCCGACGCTTCGCGCGACAGCCGAGGCGGTCGCGGCCAAATTTGGCGCGGTCCACGGCCTCGTCCATCTCGTCGGCGGCTGGACGGGAGGCAAATCCATCCCCGAGGCCAGCGTGGACGATTTGACCTTCATGCTCAACCAGCACGCGTGGACGACATTCCACCTGTTCCAAGCGTTCGTCCCGCATCTCATCGCCAGCGGATGGGGACGCGTCATCACCCTGTCGCTCCCGCTGACGGTCCAGCCCGCGGCGAAGATGGGTCCGTACGCGGCGGGCAAGTCCGCGCAGGAGGCGCTTGTCACCACGCTTGCGGAGGAGACGCGCCAGCAGGGAGTCACCGCGAACATCATCCACGTTCAGGCCATCGATGTGAAAGGGACGGGCAAAGGCACCTCGCCGAAGGAAATCATCGCCGCGATGGAATATCTCTTCTCCGAGGAAGCGTCCACAGTGACGGGGACGAGGATGCCACTCTACAAGTAACAAATTCCTTACAAAAGAGCGGCGTTTTCTTCCGGCGGCATCCTATTGCGGCAAAAGTACGCTAAAATAAAAAAACACCAAAATAATAGGTGATTTTCCCAAGGAGCCGCCATGGAAGGAATTACCTCAGCGCAAGCGGTCAAGCATTCCTGCATGTCGAGGGCCTGGAATGCGGTTGCGTTCTTTCTACTGGGGGTATTGATATTGGGTATCTTTGCGACCATACAAAAAATAATCATGGGCGGAGTGGCCCTCACACCGCGCGGTTCCATCATGCCCACCATTTATGGTGGTATTACGGGTTTCATTATTGGTGAGTGGTATTTGCGGCTCAAACAAAATGCGCGTCAGATCAGGGAAAACGCGGAACGATTGCGCGCCCTGGTCGATGCCCTGCCTGACATTGTCGTTTTCAAGGATGGCGAAGGGCGCTGGCTGGATGTCAACAACGTGGGGATGGAACTCCTCCAATTTCAAGGCGCGGAATATTATGGGCAGACCGACCTGGAATTGGCAGAAAAAAAGCCGATTTTGAAAGACCTGTTCGAATATTGTCACGCCACCGACCTTGAAGCCTGGCAACGCGGCGTTCTGACCCGTTGCCGGGTTGTTTCCCTTCCCTTCGGCAAGCGAACCATGGAATACGAACTGGTCAAGGTTCCCCTCTTCTGGGCAGACGGCCGTCGTCAGGGACTCGTCCTGGTTGGCCGCGACGTGACCGAGATCAATCAGAGCGAACGCGACCTCGTGCAGGCCTACGACTCCACGTTGGAGGGATGGGCCAAGGCTGTGGAGATGCGCGACAGACTGACGGAAGATCACACCCGCCGCGTCGTCGCGTTGACCGAGAGGCTGGCGCGCCTCATGGGCGTTCCCGAAGCGGACATGGTTCACATTCGCCGCGGCGCCATGTTGCACGATGTTGGCAAGATCGGCATCCCCGACGCCATCCTCAGCAAGCCCGCCGCATTGACCGGCGACGAGATGAAAGTCATGGTTCAGCATCCCGAACAGGCGCACAACATGCTGGCGCATATTGGGTTTCTCGGCCCCGCGTTGGACATTCCCTACTGCCATCACGAGCACTGGGATGGGTGTGGCTACCCGCGCGGACTCAAAGGCGAGGAAATCCCCCTGTCGTCGCGCATCTTTGCCGTGGTGGACGTGTGGGACGCCCTCACCAGCGACCGTCCCTACCGCGCGGCATGGAACGAACAGGACGCGTTGAATTACATCCGCGAGCAAAGCGGGAAATATTTCGACCCAAACGTAGTGCAGACCTTCCTCGAGAATTTTTCCACGTTGATGGAAACGACCCCCTCTGCATGACTTTCTCCCGAGTGGCGGATGCCGATCCAGGACAAAATTGACGAGTGGGGTAAAATGACTTTCCATGAAAAAAGGTGACCTTATCCACGTTCGTGCCTGCAAATCGGATGGCACGATCTATCGCAGTTGGCACGCCACCATTGAGTCTGTCGAAACAGACGCGATCGTGACGATTTCGCCCATTGGGGATCCCGTCCAGGATCTGGTCCGGGGGAGTTTCCGCGCCAGGCACATCCTCCGCTCGTATTACTGGTTAGACCGGTTCTACAACCTGATCGAGGTCTTCGGTGACGATGGGAATCTGCGGCAGATTTACATCAATGTCGCCTCGCCACCGCGGCTCGAAGACGGTCACATGGATTACACCGACCATGAGTTGGATGTGTCGAAAGTTCCAAATCGGAAAGCGGAACTTGTGGATGAGGATGAATTTGCCGAGGCGATCGTCAAATATCGCTACAGCCAGGAATTTCAGCAGAAACTGTGGCATGTTGCGATGGAAGCCATGGACCTGGCTGGACGCTGGCAGGCAGGATCTGTGCCGTATTTTGGAGGAGACCGTGCTTAAAAAATCGATCACATTTATCGGACCGGGCGTGATGGCGGAAGCCATGATCGCCGGGCTGCTCAAGAAAAAACAGGCGGCCCCGGCGGACATCACCATCTCCGGGCCGCGTGAGGCACGCGGCGTGGAACTGCACAAAAAATATGAGATCCAAACGGGCATGGATAACGCCTCCGCTGTCCACAATGCGGATGTGGTGGTGCTGTCCGTCAAACCGCAGCGGCTGACCGAGGTGATGAAGGGTCTCAAGGGCATCCGTCCCGATGCGCTGGTGTTGTCCATCATCGCGGGTGCGAGTATCAAAAAACTCAACACGGGACTCAAACACAAGGCCATCGTCCGTTCGATGCCGAACACGCCCGGTCAGATCGGGGAGGGCATCACGGTCTGGACTGCATCCAAGGAGACGACTGAGGAGCAGAGGGAGATGGCACGTTCCATCCTTGGCGCACTGGGCGAAGAGGTCTTCGTGGAGGATGAAAATTACCTCGATATGGCAACCGCCCTCTCGGGCACCGGTCCCGCCTACGTGTTCCTCTTCACCGAAGCGTTGATCGACGCGGGCGTCCACATGGGCTTTCCGCGCCGCATCGCCGAACAACTCGTGTTGCAGACCATCAAAGGCTCGGCGTCGTTTTACGAACAGGCGCAGAAGCATCCCGCCGCGCTGCGAAACCAGGTTACCTCGCCGGGCGGGACTTCCGCCGAGGCGCTGTATTATCTCGAAAAGGCAGGCTTCCGCACTGCCATCTCACGCGCCGTGTGGGCGGCCTATCAACGGTCGGTGGAATTGGGGAAGGAGAAACCTGGTCATATTGAAGTTAATTCGCAGGAAGAAGCGTAATTCCTTCCTTGCGGTTTTGAACCGCAAAGCGCGCGAAGACTGCGAAGAAATTCTTATATTCTTTGCGCTCTTGGCGTGCTTCGCGGTAAATTGAAATTCCAAAGGAGTTTATCGGTATGCACCCCAACATCCAACTGATCGAAAAATTCTACACCGCCTTCCAATCCCGGGACGCGGACGCCATGTGCGCCTGCTATCACCCCAACGTGACCTTCACCGATCCCGCCTTCGGGACGTTGCACGGCTCGCGCGCCACCTCCATGTGGCGGATGCTGGTCGAACGCGGCAAGGATTTGCAGGTCACCTTCAACAACGTCCAAGCCGACGATAGTCGCGGCTCCGCGCATTGGGAGGCGAAATACAGCTTCGGCGCGAAACGCCGTCCCGTCCACAACATCATCGAAGCCGAATTCGTCTTCAAAGACGGACTCATCTTCCAACACACCGACCATTTCAACATTTGGAAATGGTCGAGTATGGCGCTGGGAATTTCAGGCATACTGCTTGGATGGACGCCGATCATCCAGTCAGCTGTCAGTAAGAATGCGTTGAGCGGGTTATCCACGTACATGGCAAGACCCGCAAAATAATCCCGCAAACCCCGAAGGGGTGTCATAGCTATGTCATCCGTTCGGGATTGCAACGCGGACGAGGCGAATCGAATCCATCTTTACATCGAATCCAATCCCGTCAATTGGGCAGATGACGAAGAAAACAAATAACATCGCATGCCTTATAATTCGGGGCACTCGAAACTGATAACTAATCACTGCTCACTTCCCCCATGTCCCTCATCACCGCCATCTCCCTCTCCAAATCCTTCGGCGCGGAAGATATTTTCCGCGGCGTTACGTTTTCCGTGCCAAAAGGCGCGCGGCTTGCCATCGTTGGTCCCAACGGGTGCGGCAAGACCACGCTGCTCCGTATCCTGATCGGGGACGAAGAAGCCTCGACGGGAACAGTGACCCACGCGAGGTCCGCGCGGATCGGGTACCTGTCGCAGGAGGCCGACTTCCAAATGGACGGGACGCTCTGGGAGGCGTGCCTGTCCCCGTTCGCGAGTCTCATCCAACAGCAGGACGAACTGCATCGGCTCGAGTCGCAACTGGCACACGCGGACGCGGAGACGATGTCACGTTACGGCAAACTGCAACACGACTTTGAACGGCGCGGCGGATACACGTACGTGACGCGCATCAAGCAGGTGTTGACGGGGCTGGGCTTCGACGCGTCGGACTACGACATGCGGCTCGACCACCTCTCGGGCGGACAGCGGACCCGCGCCTTTCTCTCCCGCCTCCTGCTCTCTGACCCCGACCTGCTCCTGCTCGACGAGCCGACCAACCACCTCGACATCCGCGCCGTGGAGTGGTTGGAGAGTTATCTCGCGCAATGGGACGGCGCGGCGGTGATCGTCTCGCATGACCGCTACTTTTTGGATCGCGCCGCGAATGTGATCTTGGAAATGCGTCCTGATGGCGCGGAGGTCTATCGCGGCAACTACACACATTATTTACAGCAACGTGAAGAGCGTTGGAACCGCCGCGAGGAAATTTTCAACAGTGAGAAGGAAAAACTGCTCAAGGAAGTCGAGTACATCAAGAAAAATATTTCGGGGCAGAACA
>QZIJ01000097.1 GCA_003598975.1 Anaerolineaceae bacterium
GCCGACCCGATGAGGTGACGCTGATCGCCGTGACGAAGGCCCGCCCCGTTTCCGACGCGGGGCGCGCCCTGCTCCCTCGCGCCACTAGCATCCTGGCCGAATTACAGAACATTAAACATTCGATGAACCAGGAGGCGGATTCCAGTCGCGGCATGTTGACCGTTGGCTTCATCCCAACCATCGCACCTTTCGTCCTGCCGCGCGTCATCAAACGCTTCAGCCTTGACTTCCCCCATGCCCGCCTCGTTGTTCATGAAGACCTGACCGAAACCCTCGTCCGCAACCTGGTGGATGGCAAACTGGATGTGGGCATCACCAGCACCCCCATTCACAACCGGTTGATCCGCACCCAGGAATTGTTGAGCGAACCATTCCTGGTAGCGTCCTCCAAAAAGAACGACATCATCACACGCGCGAGCATTCTCGTTAAAGAATTGGATGACTTCCCTTTCATTGCGCTCAGTGAAATACACTGCCTCGGTGAACAAGTACAATCCTTTTGTTATCAGCAACATTTGGAATTAAAGATTGTCTGCCACACTTCGCAACTGACCACTGTCCAAAATTGTGTCGCCATGGGATTGGGCGTTTCCCTCGTCCCCAAAGCATTGGCACTGAGTGACGCATCCAAACAGATTACCTACCACAGCCTGAGCGACGCCGCGCCCCAACGAAAAATCGCGGCGGCAACTCACGTCGAGCGGACTCAATCCTTCCTCGCCAAAAGATTCATTGAGATCGTGCGCGAGGAATATCCCTCATAAATTTTGCCGTAAAAGCAATTCCCGCCTCGCGGCGGGAATTGGCTGCATTTACAGCATCTGCTACTTTTCCATCGAGGGTTTCCAGACCTTCCACACATTGCCGACCAAATCGGGACCCGGCTTGAGAGTCAATCCACCTGGCTCCCAGCCCGCTGGCATGGCTTCCGAGCCTTTGCTGGCGCGCACGTGCTGGAACGCCTGTATCTGGCGGATGGTCTCGCTCAGTTTGCGTCCGACAGGCGGGGTCATCACTTCCATGGCCTGGATCACGCCATCGGGGTCGATGATGAAGCGTCCGCGCAACTCGATGCCCTGGGTCTCATCCCACACGCCGTAGGCGCGGCCGAGATTCCCAGCCTGGTCCGAAGCCATGTGGAAGGGGACGCCACCCTCCACCATCTTGGTCAATTCATGATCGTTCCACATTTTGTGGACAAAGTGACTGTCCACACTCACGGAGATGACTTCCACACCCAGTTTCTGCAATTCGGGATATTTGTCAGCGACCGCTGACACTTCGGTCGCTCAGACAAAGGTGAAGTCACCTGGATAGAAGCAAACGAGCACCCACTTTCCCAGGTATTCGGACAGTTTCACACTTTTAAACCCGCCCTTGTAATAAGCGGGGGCTTCGAAATCGGGGGCTTTTTGCCCAACACGTGCGGTCATAGTCATCTCCTTTTTTTCGGGGGATTCGGCGGCTGGTTGGGCAGATGGTTTTTCGCCCATCACCGCGCCGGTGGTGCGTGCGCATCCTTGGGGTTGTTCAGCCATTGGACCTCCTTTTGTGGGGTTTCGAGTGCGCGCTTAAATTATAACCCCGTCACAAATATGTGACGGGGTTACTTTTTATTTCCATTCGCGTCCGCCAGCCAGGAACGACTTGCCGTCCATTGGTTTTTTGCCCGGCGGCTGGACTTCCTCGAGAAAAAGAAAATCTCTGGACGTCGCGACGACGGGCTGGTTGCCAACGATGAGACGCGCCCCGGGCGGCTGGGACATGTACGTGAACACAACACCCGCCTCGGCTTTCAGGACTTTGAGCGGCTGACCGTTATACTCGAACCACGCGCCCGGCCAGGGATTCATCGCGCGGACGCGTCGCACCAACTCTTCCGCGGGACGCGTGAAGTCGAGACGGCCATCCTCCTTTTTGAGCATCGGCGCGTAGGTGACGCCGTCCGCGGGTTGCGGAGTCGGTGTCAGTTTGCCCGCGAGGTAATCGGGCAGGGTTTCGAGGAGGAGGTCCGCTCCGAGGGTGGATAAGGCGTCGAAGGCCGCGCCCGCTGTCACGTCGGGAGTGAGGCGGAGGGCGCGTTGGGTCAGGATGTCGCCCGTGTCGAGTCCTGCGTCCATTTTCATGATGGTGACACCCGTCTCTTCGTCGCCTGCAAGAATCGCGGCATTGATCGGCGCGGCGCCGCGCCAGCGCGGAAGGAGCGAGGCGTGGACGTTGAGACACCCAAAGCGCGGCAGGTCGAGTACGTCTGGTTTTAAGATTTGGCCGAACGCGGCGACCACAATGAGATCGGGATTCCAATCGCGCAGTTGCAACATGGCTTCGGGCGCGCGCAGTTTCTCTGGTTGGATGATGGGCAATCCCAACTCGAGCGCGAGGGTCTTGACAGGCGGCATTTTTATTTCGCGCCCGCGTCCCGAGGCTCGGTCGGGCTGGGTGACGACGCCGATGATTGAATATCGCGATGCGAGCGCGCGCAGACTCGGCAGTGCAAAATCGGGTGAACCCATGAAAACAATGCGGGTGGACATGAGTCCTATTCTAGCATTGTTTATTGCAAGTGGACTATTTTGGAGTAAAATACGGGACATTAGCCAAAACCCCAAAAGGAGAATGTAACATGTCCGAGCAACCCGTTAATCCCGAACTGACCAGCGATGACAAATTGTGGGCCGCCTTGAGTTATGTTTTTGCCCCGCTTCTTGGCATCATTGCGCTTTTGATGGAAGACAAGAAAGCGCGCCCTTATATCAAATTCCACGCCGTTCAATCCATTGTCGCAAGCATTGCTTTTGTGATTGTGGCCATCATCATCTCTGTCGTCACGCTAGGCTTTGGTGGGCTTTGCGTGCCCCTTCTCTGGCTGGTATTCCTATACTGGGCCTACCAGGCGTATCAAGGACAAGACGTAAAAATCCCTCTCATCAGCGATTTCATCAGAAATCAGGGCTGGGCATAATCCATTCCAAATCATCGGGCTGTGCAAATTGCACAGCCCTTTTTTTGGGTATTGCATGGCGGGGCGCAATACCTGATAGAATTTGGATAAATTCGATTCAATGAGGCAAATCATGAACATCAATAAAGCATTTTCTTTTCCATTCGAAGACAAGCAATGGATCAGCAAACTGGGCATCGGGGCTGTGATTAGCATGGTGCCCATCCTGAACTTTGCATGGAGCGGGTATCTGGTCGGCATTTTGCGGAACGTTGTCAGTAACGAGGAAGAACCGCTCCCCCATTGGGACAATTTTGAAAAGAAGTTCATGGACGGTTTGATATTGTTTGGCGCTGGCCTGGTTTACAGCCTGCCCATCCTGCTGGTGATATGCCTGCCCATGGGCATCATGGGGATTTCGGGTGCCGTCTCTGGAAATGGCGATCTTCAGGATGTGGGAGAGGTGATCGCGGGAGTCGGCGGATTCTTGGGCTTGTGCCTCGGCGGCCTGTTTTTTGTGTATGCGATATTCCTTTCCATTGTCTACCCTGCCATCTTGGTCGTGTTCGCCCGCGAAGGCACGTTTGCCTCCTGCTTCAAATTCCGCGAGGTCATTAACTTGATCAGCAAGAACGCCGGGCCGTTTTTCACTGCCTGGGGTATCAGCCTGGTCGCCGCGCTTGGCGTCGGATTTGTGGCAGGGATTGTAAGCGCCGTTCTGGGATGGATTCCCTGCGTGGGTTGGGTCGCCGCGCTGGTCATAAGCATGGGTTCGACCGTCTACGCAACGGCCGTGTACGCGCATCTCTTCGGACAATTTGGCGCGATGGCCGTCAGCCAGAACTGACAAATTCCACAATTTCATCAGAGCCTGCCGCGCGCAGGCTCTTTTGATTTGGTATGCAACCTATCCTTCCGAGCGGCGTATACATTTTCAGAATAGGAGATAGAAAATGGAAAACAACACCCAAACCAAACCCAGCCTGATCATGGTCATTGCCCTCATGACACTGGTCAACGGCATCTTCAATATCATCTGGGGTATCGCCATCATCGTGGGGACAGTGGGTCTCAGCCTGCTGTGCTTCCCTGTGCCGCTCTTCCCCATCGTCCTCGGCGGCTTCGAGATCGCCTACGCCATCAAACTGCTGGCAACTCCGCCGCAGCCCGCTCAGCCTTCGCAGGCCATCGCCATCTGGGAGATCGTCGCCATCTTCGTCGGGAACGTCTTCTCGCTGATCGTCGGTATTCTGGCGCTCATCTTCTACAATGACGTGACCGTCCGTGACTACTTCGCGCAGTTGAACGGGACACAGACCCCGCCTCCGACTCCAGCCGCGCCGGTCCCTGCCCTCCCGGTGGACCCCACTCCCGAGCCACCCGCGCCCGCCCCCGTCGAGCCTGAGACGCCCGAAAAGCCCAAACGTCGTCCACGCAAAGTGGCGTAAACCGCAAGAAACCCGTTTTCTCGAAGAAAGCGGGTTTCTGCATTTTCCCAGAAACATGATGTTTATCCCTTGACTTCAATCTCCCTGCAACTTAGAATCACGTTACAATTGAACGGGTTGCAGGGAAGAGACTCGAACGTAAACATAAAACGTAACGAGCGCCGAAGGTGCAAATCTGGAACAGGCGAAACCAGACGAAACTCTCAGGCAAAAGGACCCTGCACTCGATATTCACTCTCTGGAAAATCCCATCCGGGATACCGACGGTGTAAAGTTAGTTCGATAGTTTGGTAGTTTGATGGTTACGTAGTTCAACTACATAACTACAAAACTACGGAACTACCCCACTAAACTAATCTCTCAGGTCCAACTACAGAGGACGCGCGATATTAAAGTCGCGTGTCCTTTTTTGATTCGCCAAACATTTCTTAAGGAGACAAATCTCATGAACACCCCTGCCAATCTGAAATACACCAAGTCCGATGAATGGTTCGATCCCGCCACTGGCAAAATGGGACTGACCGACTACGCCCAGAACCAACTGTCCGATATCGTCTTCCTCGAAATCCTCGTCGAGGTCGGGGACGCGGTCGAGCCAGGCAAGGCCATCGCTTCCGTCGAATCCGTCAAGGCATCGGCTGAGACGTATGCCGCCGCCAAGGGCAATGTGACCGCCGTCAACAGCGCGCTGTCCGACAAACCCGAGACGCTGAACAGCGACCCCTACGGCGATGGCTGGATGATCCAGATCGAAGGCGGCGATTTCGGCGATGCTATGGACGCGGCCGCATACGAAGAGTATTGCGCAGGGCGCACACATTAATCCGTAGGGGCGGGGTCTCCCTGCCCAAGGACGAGAGAACCTCGTCCCTACAAACCCCTACGATTTGAGGAAACATGACCTACATCCCCATCTCTCCCAAAGAGCGGGATGCGATGCTCGAAAAAATCGGCGTGAAAACACTGGACGATCTTTTCAAGGACGTCCCCGCCAAGCATCGCTTCCCCGAACTAGACCTGCCCCCCGCGCTCACCGAAATGGAAGCCGCGGCCGAACTGGCCGACATCGCGTCCAACAACGAAACCGTGCGCGGCGACCTCATCTCCTTCCTCGGCGCGGGCATGTACAACCACTACATCCCCTCGGTCATTGACCACATGCTGCGCCGCGGCGAGTTCTACACAGCCTACACCCCCTACCAGCCCGAAATCTCGCAAGGGACATTGCAAGCCATCTTCGAGTACCAGTCCCTGATGAGCGTGTTGACAGGCATGGAAGTCTCGAACGCGTCGCACTACGATGGCGCCACCGCCGCGGCGGAAGCCGTCAACCTGGCGTTCGCACAGTTCCGCGGCAAACGGACGAAGGTGGTCGTCTCGCCTTCGTTGCATCCGCAGTATCGGGACGTCATCCGCACGTACACGCAGGGCATGGGCGTGGAAGTGGCTGGAGAAACAGGAGTCCACCTCGAGGACGGTCCCGAAGCGTTGACCAGTCAGGTGGACGATAAGACCTGTCTCGTCATCGTCCAGTATCCCGATTTCTTCGGCCGCATCTACGATTACACCAAACTCATCGAGGACGCGCACGCGAAAGGCGCGCTCGTCTGCGTGGTCGCCAACCCGACCGCGCTGGCGATGCTCAAGACACCCGCCGCCATGGGCGCGGACGTGGTAGTGGGCGAGGCGCAACCGCTCGGCATCCCGATGTGGTACGGCGGCCCGTCGCTCGGATTTTTCACCACGAGCAAAAAATACGTCCACAAAATGGCGGGACGACTCGTCGGCGAGACCGTGGACAACCGCGGCCAGCGCGCCTACGTGCTGACGCTCACAGCCCGTGAGCAACACATCAAACGCGAACGCGCCACGTCCAACATCTGCTCGAACCAGGGACTGCTCGCGCTCGGCGCGGCCATTTACATGTCCGTGCTCGGCAAGACGGGCATGGGACAGGTGGCGAACCTGTGCTATCAAAAGGCGCATTACGCCGCCGAAACCCTCAGCAAAATTCCTGGCTACGGCCTGTGCTTCAGCGACCCGTTCTTCCACGAATTTTCGCTGTGCTGCCCGAAGCCCGTCGCCGAGATCAACGCGCACCTGCTCGATCACGGCATCCTCGGCGGCTACGACCTGAGCCAGGATTATCCCAGCCTGCAAAACCACATGCTCATCGCCGTCACCGAAATGAATTCCAAAGAAGAAATTGACCTGCTGGCCGAAATCCTCGCGGAGGTGAGCCATGACTGAGACTACTTCCCCGAAGATTGTCGAACCGACCATCTTCGACTTGTCCTCCCCCGGGCGGACGGGCGTGACGTTCCCCGCGTCCGACGTCCCCGAGGCGGGTCTGCCTCCCAAAGGTTTACTCCGCTCGGACCTCCCCCTGCCCGAACTCGCCGAAGTGGACGTTGTCCGCCACTACATGCATCTCAGCAAATTCAACTACTCGGTGGACAGCGGCTTCTATCCTCTCGGCTCCTGCACGATGAAGTACAACCCAAAGATCAACGAAGACACCTGCCGCCTGCCGGGCTTCCTTCACACGCATCCGCTCCAGCCGATTGAAACCGTGCAGGGCAACCTCGCGTTGATGTACACCCTGCAAGAATGGTTGAAGGAAATCAGCGGATTCGCGGCCGTCACCCTCCAGCCCGCGGCGGGTGCGCACGGAGAATTCACGGGCGTGCTCATCATGCGCGCCTACCACAAGTCACGCGGCGACACGAAGCGCGTGAAGATGCTCATCCCCGATTCCGCGCACGGGACGAATCCTGCCTCCTCGGGCATGATCGGCCTGAACATCGTCACCATCCCCTCGGATGAACGCGGCAATGTAGACCTGAAAGTGCTGAAAGAGCAATGTGACGACACCGTTGTCGGCATCATGGTCACCAACCCGAACACGCTCGGCATGTTCGATGAGAACATCGAGCAGGTGATCAAAATGGTTCACGATTGCGGCGGTCTCGTCTACGGCGACGGCGCAAATTTGAACGCGCTCCTCGGCATCGTCCGCCCTGGCGACCTCGGCATTGACGTGATGCACTTCAACCTGCACAAGACGTTCGCCGTCCCGCACGGGGGCGGAGGCCCAGGCTCGGGTCCAGTGGGAGTCGCCGCGCACCTCGCGGACTTCCTGCCCGAACCGCTGGTTGGCATCGTCGAGGAAGAAAATGATGAGGAGCCTCCGCTCTTTGGCTTCATCAAGCCAGAAAAATCCATCGGACGGATGAAATCCTTCCACGGTCATTTCGGCGGCGGACTGGTCCGCTCGTTCACCTACATCGCCATGCACGGACCTGACGGACTCAAGGACATTGCCCAATACGCGGTGCTGAACGCCAACTACCTGCTGGCGCGATTACGCGACACGTACCACGTCCCGTATGACCGAATCTGCATGCACGAGTTTGTCGCCGAGGGACAGTTCGCTGGCTCCGATGTGCGCGCCCTCGACATCGCCAAGCGCCTGATGGACTACAACTTCCACCCGCCCACGAACTACTTCCCGCTCATCGTCCACGAAGCGCTGATGATCGAGCCGACCGAGACCGAGAACAAGGACACGCTCGACGCCTTCGCCGACGCCCTCATCAAGATCGCGGACGAGGCGAAGACCAGTCCCGAACTGCTCCACTCCGCTCCGCACATCACTCCGTTCGGAAGGATGGATGAAGTGAAGGCCGCGCGTGAGTTGGTGCTGTGTTGCTGGTTGCCTGAGAACTACGACGAGAACGCGTAAACGAAGAAAGACGAAACAAGCCTCGGAGGTGGAAACTTCCGAGGCTTGTTGATTCTCAAAGACATTCGGCTATAATCCGCGCATGGACGCTTCCCTCCTCATCAACATCCTCGGCTGGACGGGTTCGATCCTGTACCTGCTTGCCTACGCCCTCATTTCCTTGAAAAAGACCGAGGGCGATTCGCTGGCGTATCAGGGCATGAACATCGTGGCGGGCGTCCTGCTTGTTGTTTACACACTTAATTTGCAGGCATACGCCACAACGGGACTCAACGCGGTATGGGTGGCCGTTGGAGTATTCACGTTGGGGAGAAAGTGGTTTGGCAAAAATAAAATCCGCCCAATTTGAGGCACTCCGATAATCCAATCGATTGGTTCCTCCGCGCTTCTGCAATTTGACTTACAATACGGGAAAATCACTCAGGAGAATCTCGCATGGCAACGGAACAAAATATCGGCCCCATCCTGGAGAAATTCCAACGGACAGAAATCACCGAACATCACATCTATACACGCCTGGCACGCGTCATCAAATCCCCCGAGAACGCCAAAATCCTCCAACAGATCGCGGACGATGAACTGCGTCACTACCACGGCTGGAAAAAATACAGCGGGCGGGATGTGAAGCCCGACTGGTTCAAGATGTGGTTTTACTATCTGATCAGTCGCATTTTTGGCTTCACCTTTGGCATCAAATTGATGGAACGCGGCGAAGAAGCCGCACAGAAAAATTACGCGCAAATCTCCAGCACCATCCCCGAAGCGGAAACATTCATGCACGAGGAGGACGTCCACGAGGAGCAGTTGATCGGGATGCTCGACGAGGAACGACTCCGCTACGCGGGCTCGGTCGTGCTCGGACTGAACGACGCCCTCGTCGAACTGACGGGCGCTCTCGCGGGACTGACGCTGGCCCTGCAAAACGGAAAGTTGATCGCCCTTTCGGGACTCATTACGGGCATTGCCGCGTCCATGTCTATGGCCGCGAGCGAGTATCTCTCCACCCGTTCGGAGAAAACGGACAAACACCCCGTGCGTGCCGCAATCTATACAGGCATCGCCTACATCTTCACCGTCAGCCTGCTTGTCCTGCCCTACCTGGTCAGCCCCGAGACATACCTGCTCGATCTCGTCATCGCGTTGACAACTGGAGTCATCATCATCGCGGTTTTCAACTATTACATCTCCGTCGCCAAAGATGAATCCTTCCGCGAGCGTTTTGTGGAAATGGCCGTCTTGAGCCTGAGCGTGGCCGCCTTCAGTTTCGGCATTGGATATCTCATCCGCTTGTGGCTGGGGATTGAGATTTAACCATCACCCTTTGCCCCTCTCCCGATGGGAGAGGGGGGAAGATGATATGAAAATCTTAACGGTAGAAATAGGCACGGGCACGCAGGATATTTTCCTGTACGATTCGAATCTCGACCTGGAGAACGGCCTCAAACTCATTCTGCCTTCCCCCACCCTGATGGTGCACCGCCGTCTCAAACAGGCGCTGCGTGCGCGGACCCCGATCTTGCTGAATGGTTACCAACTCCTATCAACAGGTATCGTCAGTGATTTGCTGAATTTGGATCTAAAGACCTCTTAGCTTCTTGATTTTGCCATCCTGAATAACCATTATATCTTCGCCTCTAAGCAATAATGCTTTACTATAATAAACTATATGTTGGAAGTAGATGGTATCTCCTTCAATCCGGGATATCACAACTTCGTGCCTATAGCTGTTATTAAGCATTATTTGAAGCATCTGGTGGATTGATTCAGGGGTATTTTTACATGTTTGAAAACAGATTTCGGCATCATCTGCAACTACGGACATAGCCAGATCAACATCGCCACTGTTCAGGGCATCGAAGAATGTATAAAATACCCTGGCCATTTCTGCAGATGCTCCAGTGAATGGCAGGGAAGTTAGGTCCCTGGTGGGTATAGGCGATGCAGTGGTTGGGAGGGATGTTGGTATACTGGTTGGTGTACTGGTTGGCATAGGAGACGCAGTGGGCGGAGGTAAAGTTGCTGTATTGGTTGGTAAAGGCGTCTCAGCTGGATTACAAGCAGTAAGGAGGGTGACGAGTAGAATCCAGATAACGGGTTTATGGATTGTATTCATGCTTATCTCCTTATGAAAAGACAACAGAATTTTTTAGGTGCGGGGACGGTGGGATTAATATTTAACTTTGGTGCCACTGAAAATCACGCTAACGTTGTTGCATTTTCATCAGTTGTTCGTGGTCAGGATGTATCCATCCCGGAGGTCGGTATCAAAGTAGAAACCATGACCGGCGCAATAGTCCGCTCCGCCAGGATCAGTCGGTCCAATGGGCATTACATTTTTAACGTGGATCGATCTTCCAATCCTTACATCCTGACATATCACCTGACCGAGAATGGCCCGGTGAAGCTATAGGTCGTAGGATAGATAGTGACCGGGATTTTGAAGCCATCCACCCAGCAGGCATTGAATCCATCCGTGATGGGGTGCCTAAAGTTTTCATCGAGGGTGATGGTATAGTCGCCAGCTTCCAGTTTGCCCAGTGGAAGCACAAGATCAGTCTCCCAGGCGCGCAGCATGCCGCAATCCACGCCCAAATCCGCAGGGTCGATCGGATATGCGGGGCTCCAGAATGGTGCAACCTGATCAGGAGGAATGATTTTCAGGACATTGCCCGAGGCATCCCGGAGGGTGAAGGTCCACTGCATTGCCTTGAGGAACACACTGATTTGGCCCGGAGTCATTGCGACCCAGCCCAACACAAAGTGAATCTCGTCGCAGTCGGCGCTAAGGGTTATGCCCGGGTACATTAGATCACAGCCATCCCCTTGAGCCTGAACATTTTGGGTTGAAGTGCTCAGCAATACCGTTATCATAACCAGGGGCAACAGAATCACAACAATTTTCTTGAGTTTCATGATATTCTCCTTTTTCGACTGGAAATAATTGGAACCAAAAGGAACTGGATTCACTAAAAGGGTAGCCCGTGAGCGTGGGGAAATCGTGGGGAACAACGAATTGATGTATACACAAATTGCTGTATAATTTTTATAGTTTTCTGGCTTGTTTGCTGCGAGATCAAGGAGGTAACGATGAACCTGCTTGAAATTCACTTACTGGGATCCTTTCAGGTCGGCCGGGGAAAAACACCAATAACAGGTTTCGAATCCAATAAGGTGCGCGCCCTGCTGGCTTACCTAGTGGTTGAGGCAAATACTCCTCACCAACGCAGAAAATTAGCCGCCATGTTTTGGCCGGAATTTCCGGAGTCTACTGCCCTGAGCAACTTACGCTATGCCCTATCTAATCTCCGAGAAGTCATAGGAGACCGTTCTGCACGTCCCCCCTATCTGGAAATCAGTCCCCAAACGATCCAATTCAACATCAACAGCCGCAGTAGTGTTGATGTGAGTGTTTTTGAACAACAGTACAACCAATCAAGCAAGAATCCCTTGGATTTTCAAAGTTTAAATCTGGCAGCAGAACTCTTCCGTGGAGAATTTCTGGAAGGTCTTTCTGTCCCGGATAGTTCTAACTTTGAAGAATGGGTAATGCTTAAGCGTGACCATCTCAATCGCCTCGCAAACGAGGTATTCTACCGGCTAGCCAATGACTGTGAAGTTTCAGGTGATTATAGACAGGCAATTTCCTTTGCTGAACGGCAGCTTGGGTTGGATCCCTGGCGGGAGGAAGCCCATCGCCAGCTGATGCGTTGTCTTTACTTCAGCGGACAACGCAATGCCGCCTTGGCTCAATATGAAACTTGTCATCGTACCCTGGCGGATGAAATGGGCATCGAGCCTGATCTTGAAACACAACAGCTGCGCAAACAAATTTATGAAGATAATTTAACTGCTCCTCCCACTCCGCCCGCCTTTTTGCGCCATTCTACTTCCTCACCGGTGGAACATCCCCGCTTTGTTTCCCGCCAAGACCCATTAAACCGACTGCACAAGGCTCTAGAACAGGCCGTTTCTGGACAAGGTCAACTCTTGTTGGTCACCGGTAGCCCCGGACAAGGCAAGACGGCCCTGGTCCGAGAGTTTATGCATCAGGCACTGGAGGCCCATCCTGAGTTGGCGGCTGCCTGGGGAAACAGCTACGCCTATTTCGGTTCAGGCGATCCCTATCTGCCTTTCAGGGAGATATTGGAAATGCTTACCGGCCAGGTGGAACATCTTTGGGAGGCTGGGGCCATCACCCAAGATCACGCTCGCCGCATGTGGCATCTCATCCCAAATTCGGCGCGAGCATTAGCACAGCAGGGATTCGCCCTGATCGGAACCTTCGTTTCCAGTCGACCCCTTTTCCAGCGAGTCTCGTTGGCTGTCAAGGGAAAACCAGATTGGTTGGGTGAGCTGTGTAAGGCAATCCAGCGGCCGGGAGAAGGACAGCCTCCCACTCAGGATGATTTGTTCCAACAATATTGTCGGGTATTGACCGCGATTGCGCATCAGACTCCGCTTCTGCTATTCCTGGACGATCTTCAGTGGGCCGATACATCCTCGCTGGGGTTGCTGTTTCACCTTTCCCGCCTGCTTTCAAAGTCGCGAATTTTGATCATCGGCGTATTCCGTCCCGTTGAAGGGTTGCCATCCTCCAACGGTGACTCTCCGTCCCTGACTGCCATGCTCAATGAGCTCCGTTTACTGCATGGAGATATTCTCATCAACCTGGATGATGTGAGTGAGCGTAATTTTCTCGATGCATACCTCGATCTTGAACCAAATCAATTGGATGAAGCCTTTCGGGATGAACTGTTTAAATATACAAACAGCCACCCTCTCTTCACTATCGAAATGTTGTTTGGTATGCAGGAACGCGGGGATCTGATACAAAATCGGGAAGGAAAGTGGGTGGCATCTCAATCTCTAAACTGGGACTACCTGCCTCCTAGAGTGGAAGCGGCAGTCGCGGAACGCCTGCGCAACCTGCCCCAGTCATTCCTGGAGCTCCTCAAAATAGCCAGTATTGAAGGGGAGCGTTTTACCGCTGAGGTTGCGGCACAAGTGGAGGGGGGAGATGAACAGAAAACTCTAAAGTTATTGCGCGGTGATCTGGAACACAAGTACCGGCTGATTCAAGCAGACAGTAGCCGGATCGTGAATGGGAAGAGGCTTTCCCGCTTTCGCTTCAGCCATATCCTATTTCAAAGATACCTATACAACCAGCTCGATGTGGTCGAACGTGCTCAGCTACACCAGCAGGTTGGCGCTGTTCTTGAAGAATACTTTTCAGGCATGCTGGAGGAAATTGCTGTTCAACTCGCCTACCACTTTCGGTTGGCTGGTTTTTTGCAAAAGGCAATCCACTACTTTCAGTTTGCAGGACAACACGCGATCCGCCTTTCAAGCTTTAAAGATGCAATTTCTCATTTCAACACAGCTCTCTCCTTATTAAAAAGCGAGCCAGAAACGGTTGACCGAAATCTGCAAGAACTAAATCTATTGATGAGTCTGAGCGCTCCTTTAATGCTGGAAGGCGGCTACGCTTCTCCGGAGTTAGGCAACGTTGGCAATCGAATGAGACAACTATTGAACGACATTCCGCTGAAACCGGAGCTGTTTCCCACCATCGTCGCTTTGAGCTCGTATTATTCCATGCGCGCAGATTATCAAAAAGCCCTGGCAGTAATTCTTCAAGGGGTTCGTTTGGCTGAAAGTAGCGGGAACGATTTGCTCAGCCACATCATTGGCTGGGGTCATGGTTTTGTTTTACTTGGTTTAGGGGAATTAAGCGAAGCGTCGTCGCAGTTGGAAAAGATGGTTAGTTTTTACGATCCCCACGAGCACCAAGAACTGAGGAATGCATATGGTGCTGACCCTGGGATTGCCAGTCTTACATGGTCTTCCTGGACGCTCTGGCTGCTGGGTTATACCGAAAGGGCTTTGTCACACAGCCGTCGGGTAGTTGATCTTGGTCTGCTGTTGGGCGACCCTGATACACAACTGTTTGCCCAAACGCTTGCAGCATTTCTACACCTGCTGATGAGGGAAACGAAAGGGGCTATTGATCTACTTCAATCCTGTTCATCCCTAATGAAACAATATCCGATGCCCCTTTATTCTGCGGACCTAGAATTCCTGCAAGGTTT
Organism: Anaerolineaceae bacterium; assembly: GCA_003598975.1. Lineage (GTDB taxonomy): Bacteria > Chloroflexota > Anaerolineae > Anaerolineales > Villigracilaceae > Denitrolinea. The sequence continues at coordinate 14,224 of QZIJ01000097.1, forward strand.
ATATCTGATCCATAATGAAGAGCCGGAAGTTGGCTTGGCAAAAATGTCACGGGGTATTGATGCCTATCAGGCTATTGGAACCCGATTTATGCTTTCCATGCGCTTTGCTCTTCAAGCCGAAGCGTTTCTTCGGACTGGTCAAGAGGAAAAGGCTTCTCAACTGCTTGAACAAGCAGAGGATTTTATCGAGGAGACTGGAGAACTGTTCTACAAGGCTGAAGTACTGCGCCTAAAAGGGGAAGTGCTTCTCCTTCAATTTCCGAACAGCTCAGAAGATGCTAAGGCCTGCTTCTCCCGGGCATTACAGGTGGCGGGTCAGCAAAAGGCCAAGACCCTCGAGTTGCGCGCGGCTATGAGTTTGGCACGCCTTTGGCAAAATCAGGGTCGCTTGAAAGAAGCGCAAAAATTATTGACACCGATCTACCGCCGTTTTACGGAAGGATTCGATACCCCCGATTTGAAGGAAGCACGCGCTCTTTTGGAAACATTGAACTAGAAACACAGAAATCAACGTGCAATGCGAAAGTGGTCTTGCGCGGTGAGACGCGGGCGAATCAATGCCGCATTTTGGGATGGAACGCGGTCATTCCCTACATATGAGAATCATCATCTATGCCTCACCTGTTAACCAGAATATAATTCCTTCAACATTTCAAACCAGGAGTAAACCATTCCATGTGTGGAATTTTTGGCTATGTAGCAAGTAAAGAAGAAAATCTCGGACCAATTCTGATTGCCGCCGCAGAGCGCTTGACCTATCGCGGCTACGACTCGGTCGGCGCGGCGACGATCAACGATGGAAAAATTGACCTGCGCAAAGATGTTGGCAAAGTGGATTCTGTCGCGGCGAAGTACAACATTGGCGAAATGCGCGGACAGCGCGGTATCACCCAGTTGCGCTGGGCAACCTTCGGTGAGCCGTCACAGGTCAACAGCCAGCCGCATTTGGATTCGGATGGAGACATGGTCGGCGCGCACAACGGGAATGTGGTGAACAACGTCGAGCTGCGCGAACAGTTCATCGCCGAGGGCATGACCGTCCGTTCGCAGAACGATGGTGAGACGTGCGTCCACGCGGTGGAACGATATATCAATCGCGGCTATGAATTCATCGACGCGATCCGTTTGGCGTATGGCGATCTCGAAGGCGATTATGCCTTTGTCATCGGGCGCGCGAATGATGACAAACTCTATGCCTTCAAAAAAGGTTCGGGCATGGTGGTGGGACTCGGCGAAGGTTTCACCTGCATCTCGTCCGACCTGCCTTCGATCCTGCCGCTGACGCGCGAAGTCATCCGCCCGCAGGATGGGGAGATCGTCACATTGTGGGCGGACAAGGTCGAGGTTCGGTCGGTCAAGGATGGGAAAAAAATCGATCGAAAGCAGGAAACAGTGACCGAGTCGATGGATGCGGTGCAGAAGGGCGGGTATCCGCATTTTATGTTGAAGGAGATCCACGAGCAGGCACAGGTCGCCCGTGAGTTATCCCATGTGCTCAACGGAAATCGCGAAGTCGATGTGCTGGTCGAAAAGATGAAGAATGCGCGTCATCTGTATTTCATCGGATGCGGCACGAGTTATCACGCCGCCTCGGTGGGCGCGGTCTATTTCGCACAACTGGCTGGGCGCGCGGTGATCCCCGTGCTGGCGCCGCAGTTCATCCCGCAATATGCGCCGACGGTCAATCACGAGGATGTGGGAATTTTCGTCAGCCAATCGGGCGAGACCAAGGATGTGCTCAACGCCCTGGAAGCGGCAGAGGCGCGCGGCATGTCTTGTTTTGGATTAGCGAACGTGGTCGGCTCGACATTGACAAAAGCGACCTCGTTCTCTCTACCCTTGTGCTGTGGATACGAGATCAGCGTGCCCGCCACGAAGACCTTTACCAACCAGGTCGTGACGTTCCTATATCTGGCGTACAAGCTGGCGGGACGCGACACGCGCGATTTGGACATCATCCCCGACCTGATGGACAAGACGCTGGAGATGGTCGCGCCGCAGGTCGAAGCCATCGCCAAAGACATCAACGAATGGAATGACTTGTATTGTCTCGGCTACGGAGCGACGTACCCCATCGCGCTCGAAGGCGCGTTGAAGTTGAAGGAGATCACGTACGCCCACTGCGAAGGGATGCTCTCGACCGAGTTCAAACACGGACCGCTCTCCGCGGTGAGCAAAGGCTTCCCCATTATTTTCGTGTCAGATGGCAGCGCGAATCCGCTCATCATCAGCGGTATCAATGAGGTGAAAGTGCGCGGCGCACGGACGATCGTCATCGCCGAAGAGGACGCCCGCCTGCGCGCCAACGGTGATGACCTGATCGTGCTCCCCAAGTCTGACCCGCAGATTTCGGCGTTGCTCGGCGTGTTGCCGTTGCAGTTGCTTTCGTATCATATGTCCGTGATGCGCGGGTTCGATCCTGACTTCCCGAGGAATTTGAGTAAGACGTTGACGGTGGATTGAAAAAAATTAACCACGAAGGACACGAAGAGCACGAAGGGTTTAAGACCTGACAGGTTTTCACGGTATCCTGATTGACGAGTTCAGGGCGATGCAGAGAAGTCCGATAAAACCACACCACGATGAAACCTGTCAGGTCTGCGAGTTACTCTTGATTTCCCGAGGAATTTGTCCAAGACGTTGACGGTGGATTGAAACCGATTACTTGCTATAATTGGCATATAGCCCAAGGAGCAAGAATGCCAAAGCGAATCGTGAAAAGTCTTTTCTACATCACGCATATCAATAACCTGCCGTCCATTTTGCGGTATGGCATTCTTTCCCATCGCCAGGTTGAGGCGCAAGGCATTCCTTTCACACCTGTTTACAATCCTGAAATCGTTGCAAATCGAGAACAGCGATTAACGCCCGACAGGAAAAGCCTTTGGGATTATGCCAATGTTTATTTCCAGCCGCGCAACCCGATGCTTTACAAGGTAATGAGCGAAACAGACAAGAAAGATGTAGTCATTGTTGGAGTAAAGCCGCAGGTTGTTGACGTAAAAGGCGCTTTTATTTCGCTGGGAAATGCCGCAAGTTCGCTATCTCCACTTTTGGATATAAAAACGGGGCTTCAATTCATTAATGGCGAATATTGGCAAATCATCAACAATGATTGGTGGAAGACCGAAGACGGCACGAAGCGAAAAATCATGGCAGAGTGTCTTGTGCCGAATGGAATTCCACCAACAGATATTCATTCTATATATGTGACCAGTTCAGCAGTTGCCGAAAAAGTTCGACCTGTATTAAATGAATTTACACAGCCAGTCTCAGTAATTGTTGAACCGCACATGTTCTTCCAGCCTAGTAAGCAAGGCGCAATCACAAATAAATTATTCTGGGTGGATGGAGACATGTTCTTTTCGCAAATGCAGACGCTTACGGTCAGCGTCAACACTGTCGGCGTCATGGGAAAGGGACTGGCTTCGCGGGCAAAGTATCAATTTCCCGATATGTATGTCGCTTATCAGGATGTTTGCAAAAACAAAACGCTTGTCATGGGGAAGCCATACTTATATAAACGTGAAGCGTCTCTGGATGAAGATTTGGCAGACGAGCCATTGTCACTGCCTAATTTGAATGCAAATAAATGGTTCCTGCTGTTTCCCACAAAGGAACATTGGAAAGAGGGCTCAGACCCGAAGGGAATCGAAACAGGCTTGGGATGGCTACTGGAAAATTACAAGACGGAGGGCATTCAATCCATCGCCATACCCGCGCTTGGATGTGGCTTGGGCGGATTGGAATGGAAGGATATGGGTCCCCTGATGTGTAAATATTTATCGAGGATGGATGCGCAAGCCACTATTTACCTGCCACAGGAACAGCAAATCGCGCCTGAATTTTTGAGGAGAGAGTTTTTGTTGGGAAAGTAGCAGATCAGCGCGTTGCTGGGAGTGCTGCCGCAGCGCTAAAGCGCCCTGATATTGCAATTGCTTTCGTATCACATGAGCGTGCTGCGCGGGTTTGATCCTGATTTCCCGAGGAATTTGTCCAAGACGCTGAAGGTGGATTAGTTGAGGAAAGAGGTAGCCACGGATGCTTCCTAAAATTCCCAAAGAGTTCGATGAATTGCATAATACATCGTAAAGTAAATTCTTGAAGGTTTTGACAAAACCAGCCTACTCGGTGAAAATGGCAGGATGAAAAAACAACATGTACAACTCAGTCCAGCCGATCGAGAGTATCTCGAAACCCTGACTCGTCAGGGAGAACAAACCGCCAAAGCCTATCGTCGTGCGCTTGCCTTGTTGGAATTGGATCGTGGACGAACCTATACCGAGGTGTCCCAAACTCTGCATGTCACGATCGCGACCTTGTCGGGTTGGGCGGCGAAGTATGGTGAAAACAGATTAGAAGTGTTGCAAGATCAACCTCGCTCAAGGCGACCGATTGAGATTGATGGAACCCAACGAGCCAAGATTACGGCACCGGCATGTAGTACGCCACCAGAAGGGTATGCCCAGTGGAACTTGCGACTGCTTGCCGCGAAAGCCGTGGAACTGGAATACTGCGAACACATTTCCCACACCGAGGTGGGACAGGTGTTGAAAAAAACGAACTGAAACCGCATCTCAAACGCACCTGGTGCATCGGAACACTGGATAGTCGGTTTCTGGCGCGCATGGAGCAAATCCTGGGACTCTATGCTTTGCCTTACGATCCGCTTTATCCCGTAGTTTGCTTTGATGAACGGCCTTGCTTTCTGATTGGCGATAAAGTCGAACCGCTGGCGCTCCAAACAGGAAAGGTTCGCAAAGAACATTATGCCTATGAAAAGTTCGGCTCGTGCGCTTTGCTGGCGGCGATTGAGCCGTTGACTGGCAAACGATTGGCACAGGTACATCCGCAACGCGCCAAACGAGAATACACGCTCTTTTGTCAGGCCTTAGCCAACATGTTTCCTGACGCCATCCAGATCCGCTTGGTGCAAGACAATTTGAACACGCACGATACCAGCGCCTTTTACGAAAATCTACCTGCGGACGAAGCCCTGGCATTGGCGGAACGATTTGAATTCCATTTCACGCCGAAATCCGCCAGTTGGTTGAACATGATCGAGATCGAGTTTTCCGCGCTGGCTCGCCAATGTCTTCATCGCCGTATTCCAACGGTTACGCAACTGGAACACGAATTTCTGGCTTTGGTACACGAGCGCGAGGCCAAGCACATCAAAATCAATTGGCAGTTTTCTATTCAATCGGCGCGCACCAAACTCAACTCACATTACACTGCTATTCAAATCGACAATAAGAAATTCGCAGAATCTTAATTTACGATGTAATAATAATTCATACGAAAACGCTAGATCAAGTTCACACTATACGATGAATGGTACTGCTCAATTTTATTTGGCAGATGTGCAAATGAATTTTGTAGAGTAAAATGCAATTGAAAGGCATGCGCTATGAAAGCCACCAAGGAAAATATATAATGACAGGAACGATCTTCATAAGTTATTCACAGAAAGACAAAGAATTTGCTCATCAATTTGCTGATGATCTTGTAAGTGCGGGGCATAAAATATGGATAGATCGTTCCCTTAAGGTGGGAGACGATTGGAGAGAAATGATCGAGGAACACCTGAAAGTTGCCGAGGAGGTCATAGTAATTATTTCATCCAACTCTTTGAGTTCTGAGTGGGTGATGCACGAAGGTTCTATGGCATATGCTCTGAATAAGACCATTTTTCCAGTGCTGATTGAAAATATTAAGCATGGAAGGTTACCTATATGGAGTGAGAAGACTCAACATTTTAGTTTTGTTGGCAAGGAATATAATGTTGCTTTTGAATCCTTTAGAAAAATGCTGGTTCCTCCAAATCCTCTTCAAGATTTATTAGATTTGCAGGTAAAAACATTTCTTGAGCGAAAGACTCTTCTTGGTGAATCAATGTATCAAGTTTTCACGGAAAACCTCGGACTGTTGAAAATATCGAAAGACGCAACTAGATTATTGGATGAAAGTCGAGATGAGTTAGAAAAAGAACGAAAGCGTGTATTTAGTTTAGAAAAACGAGCCGCAGATGCAGACAAAAAGTCCCAAGATGCGCAGGCGTCGCTCGACAGAATCCAAAAAGAGAGAGATAAGATCGAAGAAAGAGTTAATGAATTACGAGAGGACCTCAATGTTCGCAAAACCCGAATAATAAAACGAGAGGAGGAACTTCTTCAACTGGATAAACAAGTAAGCGAACTGCAGATTGAAAGGAAATCCCTTCAGGCACAAAAAAAACGTATCGGGCGAGCTACTTACATTATTGTTTTTTTAATGTTATTTTTGCTGATTGGGACACCTATCATTTTTTTTGTGGCTTGGCTCATAACTAAGTCGATTTGGATAGGAATGGCGGTGTCAATAATCAGCCTATTAAGCTTATTGCTTTCGGGTGCATTGAATAAGATCAGCAATTATTTTGAAGAAAGAACCGAGCACTCTCTTATTGATTGGTTAGAATACATTTTTCGGTTTTCTTGGTTTGGAAGAGGAGAAAAAGCGTTTTTAGAATTCCTGTTTTATACCAACAAGTATTTGGATTTCCGAAATATGGGGGGGATTTCATTGCCCTTTGAGCTAGCACTCAATGATGTCTATGTTAATATTGATTTTGACAATTATCCAAATAACGAAAAGCCTCTTGTTGATTTCGAAAAAGATGTTTTCCAAGAAAATTGGAAAGCTGGTAGTGGAATTGTTATTTTAGGACCACCAGGAAGTGGAAAAACCACTTTTATCAAACATCTGACACTCAAATTAATTGAAAAAGCAAATAGTCTCAATCAACCACACACCAAGCATAAAATTATTCCTATTCTTATTAAACTTTCGGGAGTAGTCGATAGAGTCAGAACCATTCCTGATGCTTCTTTTGATCAAATTATTGAGGAATATTACAATCGAAATGGGGGAATGTATGTGCCAGCTCGTTGGATTAAAAAATTGCTAACAAAGGGTTTATGTACTGTAATAATGGAAGGGTTGGACGAAATCGCATCCATTGACACCCGTAAGAAATTAATTGATTGGGTCGAAAAACAAATAATATACTATCCACAAGTAGTTTTTATCGTAACATCTCGCACATTGACATATGAGGAAACACCAATCGATAAAGTTCAAGTAGTTCAAATCAAAGGTTTTTCTCATGAAAAAATTGAAGAATTTGTACGCAAATGGCTTATCGCTTACGAGGTCAATAGGTCTCAAAGGCCAATGAAGGATATCGCTTATAATGTTAATGAAAACACACGCAATATGTTACGTGTGTTAGCCGAGCAACCGCAATTGCTAAGTATGGCACAAAATCCATTGTTGCTTTATATGATAACATTTACTTATACAAGTAGAGCTAGCGTTGCTGATCGACAAGCCGTATTGTTGGATGACATCATAGACACAATACTTTCCTCATCAACAAGAAAAAAAGTTTCAGAAAAGACCTATCTTTCGTCTAGACAAAAGCTTCATTTACTACAAATAATAGCTTCATATATGATGAATAAAGGCTTACCAAAGATAAGCAAAAGGGAGGCTTCCTTCGTTATTGAGGATGAAATTGAAAGACTGTCTGAGGATTTAACACCAGAGATATTTTTGGAAAAAATGGCTAGCGAGGGAGGAATTTTTATCCAACTCGGACAAGATCAATATCAATTTATCCACAAGGTTTTTCAGGAGTATCTCTCATCGAGGAACGAGATTCAGAATCAAGGCTCATCAGAATTAAATATATTAAATAAGGTTGGAGAATCTTGGTGGAGTGAAACGATTAATTTCTTGGCGATGCAATCAGATGCAACACCAATTATTGCCTCAATCCTAAATAAACAAAACATATCCACTTCCGATCTAACTGCTGCAATGAGAGCAATTTCAGATGGTTTTCGTATTGATTCTAGGATAAGAGAGCGATTTGAGAACATATTATCAACGCTTGCAAGTGAAAGAAATATTAGCAAAGATGTCAGAGACAGTATTATTAAATCGATGTTGCATTCAAAGCTTCGATTTATGGTATTACTTAATGAAAATGTATCTGTAAGCGATCAATTAATTACTAATCTCGAATATCAATTGTTTGCCGAAGAAATGGCAAAAAAATATTATTACCACTTGCCAGACATAAAAGATGAACTGTCAATTAAACTTGAGGATGGAAAGAATCCAGTAGTGGGTTTGCGCGCGACTGATGCTCTCGCTTTTTGTAAGTGGCTCACGGATTTCGATAACTCAGAATTTGTTTACCGATTGCCGACACTTGACGAAAGCAAGTTGCAAATACCGACTTTTAGTGAATATTCTTATTGGGTCTATAACGCCAGTGGCGATGGTTATATCCAAAACAAAGACCTTTCCGCAGTATTCTTGGAACAAGCTTGGACTACTCGACAATTGAGTATCGATTTAAAAACACTCTCTTTATTACAATACCTTCGTCAATTATGAAGTAGAAACCGGCACAAAAACGGGATGAACCATGCCCAAGCGGGCAATTTGTTCAAAGATCTCGGCTAATAAAATAG